>JAJZAG010000085.1 GCA_021799555.1 Deltaproteobacteria bacterium
GCGAGCGCAGCAACGGCCGCGATTACGGTAATCCACTGGCTGGAAATCCTGTGTGGTGGCATTCCGACCTCGAAAATCCGCTCTATACTCAAGGAAAGCGGTCTTGCGTGCAAGCCGCCGCGGCTTGCGGGGGCCGGAATTTTCGTTCGCGGCCTAGTCCAGATCGGCGATCATCAGTCCCGTGAGATATTCGCCCTCGGCGTGACCAAGCAGCACGGGATGATCGGGGCCGGGGCCGAGCCGCTCGAGCAAGCGGAGCTTGCGTCCTGATTTATTTTGCGCAATTCGTACCGCGCGCAGGAACTCCTCGCCGCGGAAATGTGCCGAACAACTAAAGGTCAGAATTCGACCATGCGGAGCGAGCACCCGCATCGCCATCGCATTCAGCTCGACGTACAAGCGCCCTGCCCGCTCGGCGTCGGCGCGCGAGCGCGCGAGCGGCGGCGGATCGAGCACGACGATATCGAAGCGTTCGCTGGTATTGGCCATGAAGTCGCGCGCTTCGGCGTGAATAATCGCGGCGGAATCCTCGCGGTAGCCGTTTAGCGCAAGGTTTTTGCGCGCGGCGTCGAGCGCGCGCGCCGCGGTGTCAACCGCGAACACCCGCGCGGCGCCGCCGGCGAGCGCCGCGAGCGTGAAGGCGCCGTTGTAACAGCAGGCGTCGAGCATCCGCGCACCTGAGGACTGCGCACGCACACGGGCGCGATTTTCACGCTGATCGAGAAATGCGCCGGTCTTCTGGCCGTGCGCCGGATCGACGCTGAACTTGATTCCGTTTTCGATTGCGATGACTTCCGAGATCTCCGCGCCGTAGGCTGTGCCGACGTGGTCGGCAAGACCTTCCTGCGTGCGCACCGCGCCGTGGCTTCGTTCGATAATTGCGCGAGGTGCAAGCCGCGCCGTAAGCGCCGCTAGGAGAGTCTCGCGCATCGCGTCAGCGCCGGCAGTCAGAAGCTGCACTACGAGTGCGTCGCCGTAGCGATCGACCACAACGCCCGAAAGGCCGTCGCCGTCGCCGTTGACGAGCCGGTAAGCGTCGGTGCCTGCTCCGATAAATCGAGACCGCAACGCGATCGCGCAATCGAGCCGCCGCGCGATCAGGTCGGCAATCGGAGGAGCTTCGCCCCATGCGAGCATTCGTATCGCGATCGTCGTGGCTGGATTGTAGTAACCCAGGCCAAGCAGATCGCCGCCGGAGTCGCAAACCTCGACGAAGACTCCGGCACCGAGTCCGAGCGGTTCGACGCGCGCGATCGCCTGCGAAAAAATCCACGGATTTCCGCCGCGGACGGGGCCGTCGCGCCCGGTGCGCAGGAAGATGCGGCCGGCGGGATCGAGAGCGGGATTGGAAGCGCGAGCGGTCATTTCGAGCGACGCGCCGCGGTCGAGCGCCCAAACGGCTCCGTAGGTTCGCCGGCGCGACGAAATTCTCTGCTGCGCCCGCCGGACTTGGCGAGCAACCGGATCGCGCCGATCTGCATCGCACGGTCGATCGACTTCGCCATGTCGTAAATAGTAAGCGCCGCCGCGCTGACCGCGACCATCGCCTCCATCTCGACACCGGTGCGCGCGCTGGTAACCGCGCGCGCCTCGATTTCGAGCGCGGATTTCGCGGCGCTCGGGCGAAACTCGACCTCGACTACGTCGAGCGCGATCTGATGGCAGAGGGGGATAATTTCATGCGTGCGCTTGGCGGCCATAATTCCAGCAACCCGCGCCGCCGCAAGCGCCTCACCCTTTTTGAGGCCTCCCGCGATAATCGCCACAAGCGTCGCCGGTTCCATCGCAACCTGCCCGCGCGCAATCGCTTCGCGCCGGGTGATAGGCTTCGCGCCGACATCGACCATCACGAGCCGTCCGCGTTGGTCGAGGTGAGTCAGCCGTGCGCCGCCGCGCGATTTCGTTTTCTTTGCCGTCATCTTTGTTGCCGCCGATATTCGGAGCCTTGAGCTTATGTTGACCGGCTCGGCATATACAATAAACTCATTTGGATAGACCGGACGGAGTTTCCACTAATTCGATGGCGGACGAAACATACAAGGTCGTTATTCTTGGCTCGGGTCCGGCAGGCTTGACCGCCGCGCTTTACACCGCGCGCGCCAATTTGCAGCCGCTCGTGATCGAAGGGATGGAGCCCGGCGGCCAGTTGACCATCACCACCGAGGTCGAGAACTATCCGGGCTTCGAGAAAGGCATCCAGGGCCCCGAAATGATGGAAGTTTTCCGCCGCCAAGTAGAACGCTTCGGCACCCGCTTTCTGCAAGGCGAGGTCAGCGAGGTGCGCCTCTCGAAACGGCCGTTCGAACTTGAATGCGAAGGCAAGACGATCCGGGCCGAGGCTTTGATTGTATCGACCGGCGCGAGCGCGAAGTGGCTCGGCCTCGAATCCGAAGAGCGGTTAAAGGGTTACGGCGTCAGCGCGTGCGCGACCTGCGACGGCGCGTTCTTCAAGAACAAGGAAGTCATAGTGGTCGGCGGAGGCGACACCGCGGTCGAAGAAGCGACTTATCTGACGCGGTTCGCGTCGAAGGTATCGATGGTGCATCGGCGCGAGGAACTGCGCGCGTCGAAGATCATGCAGGATCGCGCGCGCAAGAACCCCAAGATCTCGTTCATTTGGGATTCGGAGGTCGCCGAGATTTATGGCGAGCAGAAGAACGGGGTCAGCGGCGTCAAGCTGAAGAACCTCAAGACCAACGCGACTACGGATTTCAAGTGCGACGGGGTTTTCATGGCGATCGGCCACAAGCCCAACACCGAGATCTTCAAGGGCCAACTCGATATGGACGAGCTCGGATACCTGAAAGTGCGACCCGGATCGACCTATACCAATGTCGAGGGCGTCTTCGCAGCAGGCGATGTCGCCGATCGCGTTTATCGCCAGGCTGTAACGGCGGCAGGCACCGGATGCATGGCTGCAATCGACGCCGAGCGATGGTTGGAAGCGCGGCATCATGCGGAATCGGAGCTCAAGGGCGCGGCCGCCCATTCGGGATAGGGATCGTCGGCCACGGACGTCACTAACCGCGGGCGAGTAGCTTTTCGATCACAGTTTTTGCGAGCGGTTCCTTGTGACGCATGACTCCCAGAGAGGGAACGTCGGTCATGCGGGCAAGCGATGCGGCATTGGTGCGCGCGGCTGGGGATAATGCCGGTTCGACGTCGTTCAGGAGCCATCCCGCAATCTTCACCCGCTTGGCGCGCGCGTAGCTGAGGGTCAGCAGCGCGGCATTGAGGCATCCGAGCTTGTTCGCGATCACCACGATCAGCGGCAAGTCGAGCAGCGCGGCCAGATCGGCGTAATCGAAGCCCCACGCGATCGGAACGGCGAGACCGCCCGCACCCTCGACGAGAACCGCGTCGCTTGCCGCTTCGATCTTGGCATAGCAGTCCGCGATCCGCACGATGTCGGGCGGATCGAGCGCGTCGAGCTCGGCCGCTGCTGGCGGAGCCAGCGGAGAGCGGTAACGAAACGGGCAAATCAGATCGAGGGGCTGATCGCATCCCGAGGCAAGCGCCAGCGCCCGCGCGTCAGCCGGCTCGAGCGCGCCTCCGTCGGCTTCCAAACGCGCTTCGCATCCGGTTTCGGCCGGCTTCATCACGCCCACCCGCAACGCACGTGCGCGCAATGCGAAGCCAATCGCGCATCCGACGGTGCTCTTGCCGACGCCGGTATCGGTTCCGGTGATCAGAAATTTGAGTTTCATCGCATAAGCTCGCTGCTCGGTTCGCGCTCGAGGATCTCGCGCGTCGCAGCGCACACGGTATCCATCAGCAACTCGAGTTCGGCCTCGTCTATCGACAGCGGCGGCATCAGGATGATCACGTCGCCGAGCGGGCGGATGATAACGCCCGCTTCGCGCGCGCGCATGATTATGCGATGCCCGACGGCCCGCGCGGAAGGAAACGCGATCCTTCGCTTCGGGTCGGCCATCAGCTCGATTCCAGCCATCAATCCGTGCTGCCTGATATCGGCGACATAGGGAAGCCCGGCGAAGCGTGCGCGCAGACCGGCGGTCAATTGCGCGACGCGGGGCTGAATACGCTCGATTATTTTTTCGTCGCGGAACAGGGCCAGATTCGCGCGCGCGACCGCCGAGGCAAGTGGATTACCGGTGTAGGTGTGACCGTAATAGAAGGCGCGATATTCATGCGGCTCACCAAGAAACACCTCGAAGATCTTTTCGGTGGTGAGAGTTGCGGCAAGCGGCAGATAACCGCCGGTAATTCCTTTACCCAGACACATGAGGTCCGGCGCAAGCGCCGCGCGCTCGCACGCGAACATCGCGCCGGTCCGGCCGAAACCGGTTGCGACTTCGTCGGCGATGACCAGCGCGCCGGCTGCGCGCGCAAGTTCGGCGACACCGCGCGAGAATTCCGCGTCGTGCGCCCACATACCAGCCGCACCTTGCATCAGGGGCTCGATCACGAGCGCGGCCAGCGTATCGCGATGCTGGTCGATAACGCGCGCCGCCGCGTCGAGCGCGGTGCGAGTGGCCGCTTCGGGTGTCATCTGCCTATGAAATCGGAAGATGTGCGGTGGCTCGGTCTTCAGCGCTGGAAACACCAGACCGCGCAGATGACGATGAAAAGGCTCGCTGAACCCAAGGCTGACTGCGCCGATCGTGTCGCCGTGATACGACTCGGCGAGCGTCAGAAAACGCGTGCGCGACGGCGCTCCGGTGAGCTGAAAGAATTGCGCCGCGATCCGGATCGCGACCTCGACGGACTCCGCGCCGGAATCGGAATAGAAGACCCGCGACAACCCCGCGGGCGCGATCGCGATCAATTCCGCGCCAAGTTCAGTCGCGGCAACGTTGCTCAGCCCGAGCATTGTCGAATGCGCGATTCGCCCGGCCTGCTCGGTTAGTGCGCGGTCGAGTTCGAGCTTGCGATGCCCGTGCACGTTACACCACAGCGAGGACACGCCGTCGAGATAGCGGCGGCCGTTCACGTCGATCAGATAGTTGCCCTCGCCTCGTTCGATAATCACCGGGTCGTCGCGCATCCACGAGCGCATCTGGGTGAACGGATGCCAGAGATGGCGATGGTCGAGGATTTTCAGGCGATCGTATTTTTCACTGCTCATCAGGTATCTGCGTTCCGATTAAGGACTTGAAGACGCGGTCAAATCAATCCGAGTTCCCGGCCCGCTCCGACGAACGCCGCCGCGGCTTCCTCGATGTCGGCGCGCGAGTGTGCGGCGGTTGGCGTCACGCGCAGGCGCGCGGTGCCGCGCGGCACCGTCGGCGGCCGGATCGCGGCGACGTACACGCCGCGCGCGTAGAGCGCAGCGGCCATCTTGAGGGAGGAATCCGAATCACCAATCATCACCGGAAGTATCGGCGAGGCCGTCGCGCCAAGACTGAACCCTGCACCTTGCAGGCACGCGCGCAGGTGGGCGGCGTTGTCCCACAATCTCGCGATAATTTCCGGCGTCGCGCGCATCATCCGGATCGCCGCGGTTGCTGCCGCCGCGAGCGCCGGCGCATGCCCTGTAGAGAAGATAAAGCTGCGCGCACGGTTCAGGAGATAGTCGATAAGCGTGCGCGACCCAGCCACGTATGCCCCATAAGAGCCGAGCGCCTTGCTCAGCGTGCCGATATGAACATCGATCTCGCGCCCGAGGCCTAGATGGGCGGCGAGACCGGCGCCATGCGGGCCGACCACGCCGACACCGTGCGCCTCGTCAATAACCATCGTAGCGCGATATTTTCGAGCGAGCTCCACCATCTCGGCGAGCGGCGCAAAGTCGCCGTCCATGCTGAAGACCGAATCGGTCACGATAAGCCTGCGCCGCGCGCCCGAGCTATCCACGAGCAGCGACGCCAAATGGCCGGGATCGCGATGCCTAAAAATCCGGACGGTTGCGCGCGCCAGCCGGCATCCGTCGATCAGGCTTGCATGGTTCAACTCGTCGGAAAAGATCACGTCGCGTTCGCCGGCCAGCGCGGTAATCGTCCCGAGGTTTGCGAGATAGCCGGAGCCGAACACCAGCGCGGCCTCCGCGCCCTTGAGGCTCGCGATCTCACGTTCTAACTCGGCGACCGGCGCGAGCGTACCCGCAACGAGGCGCGAAGCGCCCGCACCGACGCCATAGCGCGCGATTGCAGCGGCGGCCGCCGCGCGCAGCGCCGGATGCGCCGCAAGACCGAGATAGTTGTTCGACGACAGCATCAGCATCGGCTTCCCGCCCACGATCACCCGTGGCTCTTGCGCGCTATCGATCACGCGCAGACGCCGGCGCAAGGCGTCACGTTCGAGGGAGGCGAGTTCCGCTTTCAGGTCTGAATCGAGGGTATTCATAAAGCAAAAAATTTCGTGCCAGAAAAATCGACGGGAGTAACTCGAGCGGTGCGAAGCCTCCGGCCGCACATTCATGATGCCCGTCATCGTCGCACGGATCGATACGCGCGTCGGATGCCGCGTACATGAGAAAGGGGCCGGCTATCAAAGCCGGCCCCCTGTGAATCGATCGATGTCCGCAGCCCGCTACTGGTTCTTAGAGGCTGTCGTGGAACCGTCCGACTGGATATCGCCCTTGGCCAACTGAAGCTTGAAGGTGCTCCAGTGCTTGAGGATATCGATCGCTCGTTCGAGCTGGATATCCTTGGGTGGTTTGCCACCATTGGCTCCCAGCGCCGGCGTATTCCCGTCAGGTGCAGCGGGCGGCTTTGCCTCGGAACTGGTAGTGGGCTTCTTCGGGGCAGGCTTAGTCTTAACCTGACCATTCTTGAAGTGATGCGGCAGATCTCTCTCGTGGATTTCCTCGTCCTGATCGACCTGCACACCCGGAATTTCGAGCGCCGCGAGGGTCGGTTTCGGCGGCTCGACTTCGACATCGGGGGTGATACCAACCGCTTGGATCGAGCGGCCATTCGGAGTGAAGTAGCGCGCGGTCGTCAGGCGCAGGGCGGATTGGTCGTCCAGCGGCAGGATCGTCTGAACGGAGCCTTTGCCGAAGGTCTGAGTGCCGACGATCACGGCGCGTTTCTGATCTTGCAATGCACCGGCCACAATTTCGCTCGCGCTGGCGCTGCCGCCGTTGACCAGCACCACCATCGGATAGTCTTCGAAATCCTTCTTCTTGTGCGCGAAATATTTTTGCTGCTGGTTCTCGAGACGGCCCTGCGTATAGACAATCATTCCACCGTCGAGGAACTCGTCGCACACCTTTACCGCCTGGTTGAGCAACCCGCCCGGATTGTCGCGCAAATCGAGCACCAAGCCCTTTATCTTGCCGTGCCCATCTTTGCGAAATTGGTCGAGCGCCTTTGCGACGCCTTCGTCGGTCCCTTCCTGAAAGGTCGTGATGCGCAAATACGAGTAGCCGTCTTTCAGTTCTTTGGATTTGACCGACTGAATCTTGATTACGTCGCGCTCCATCGAGACCGTGAACAGCTCGGGCACGCCGGTGCGATGGATTGTAAGTTTGATCTTGCTGCCACGCGGTCCGCGCATCCGCTTGACCGCCTCGGTGAGGGTCATGTCCTTGGTGAAATCGTTGTTGATCTTGATGATCTGGTCGCCAGCCTTGATCCCCGCGCGATAGGCGGGGGTGTCCTCGATTGGGGCGACGACGGTCAGCACACCGTTCTTGATCGTGATTTCAATTCCAAGTCCACCGAAGCTGCCGCGCGTTTCGACTTCAAGATCGCGGTATAGCTCCGGCGTCAGGTAGGCGCTGTGCGGATCGAGCGACGCCAGCATCCCGGTGATCGCGCCGTCGATCAGTTGCTTGGTAGAGACCGGCTCGACGTAGTTCTTCTGCACAATCGCAAGAACATTGGCGAAGGTTTCGAGCTGCTGATAGGTATCGTTCGGCAGCGCCTGTGCGCGGCGCACCGCGATCTCCTCGAGTCCCAGAAAGCAGGCGATCAGAAAAACCGCCAGCGTGATAGCCCATCGATTTCGCTTGAATACTGACATCCACCACCCGTTAGCAGAGGGGTTAATTCATTTAAGCAAAAGCACCGCGATGATGCACAGGGGTAAATCGCCCCAATTTGCGCCGCGCGAGCCGTACTCCTTCGTGATCTAGCCCTCCTTGGAGGACAGCAATTGTTCAAGGGCGCTCTTCACATCGGGTCGCGACCAATCGAACGCGCCCATATGATGAGCGACGATTTGGCCTTCGCGGTCGATTATGAACGTCTCCGGGACGCCGGATATGTCATAAGAATCACCGACTTTATTTTCCGGATCGAGCAGGACCGTAAAATGATACCCGTACTGCTCGACGTACGGCGCAACCACGCTGCGTCCCTTGGTGTCCTGGCTGACTGCCAGCATCACAAAGTCCTTGTTGCTCTTAAGCTCGTCGTACAGCGTCTCCATCGACGGCATTTCCTCGCGGCAGGGACCGCACCAGGTAGCCCAGATATTCAGGAACACGACTTTGCCGCGCAACTGGTCGAGCGCGAGCGTCGTTCCGTCGAGCTTCTCAAGCCTGAAATCGGCGGCCTTGTCTCCGGCGGGAACGACCGGATGTTCCTGTGTGGCGGAGACCGCTGTTTGGCTATTAGCGCCGTGGCGGCGACGCAGCGTGCTCGCGACGATCAGCGCAACGCCGGCGGCGATCGCTCCAATCGCGATTATTTGCAAAAGCCGCCGATTCATCGATGTTTATACCGCATCTCCAATTCCGAAATTGCTTGCCGCGCGCCGCGCAATCAGGCCCTTGCCGCTTCTTTGGCCGGGGCGTGGGCCTGCTTCTCGCCTGAGAGCCACCACGCAACAGCGCCGACGAGCATCATGGCTACGGCAATAAGTTGCGCCTCGCTGAGCCCTTCAAACACGCGCGGATTGACGCGCAAGAACTCGACCATGAAACGGGATGCGCCAGCCAAGATCAGGTAGAGGTAGAGCAGCCGTCCGTCAGCCAACCCCTTCTTGCGCAACTGCCAGAGCAGCAGGAACACGCCAGTGTAGAGGATCGCCTCGTAGATCGGCGTCGGATGAACCCGTACGCCGGGAAAATATCCCGAAACCAACGTGTCATTTGGGCCGAGCTTCAGGACGGTCTCGGAATTCCAGCCTACAATCGCCTTGGGGAAAGCCATTGCCCACGGCAAAGTTGAAGGCAGTCCCCAATCGCCGTCGCCAGACAAAAGGCATCCGATTCGGCCGATCGCCTGGCCGATCGCTAACGCAGGGGCGGCCATATCGGCCGTCTGGAGGAACGGGATTCCGTACCGACGCGATACGAGGTAAACGGCTACGATTCCGCCGATCATTCCGCCGTACCAGACAAACCCCGAGCCGGAAAAAATCATCGACTTCGGGTCGGCGATGTAGCTCGAGAAATTGTTGAAGATATCGAGCAACCGCGAGCAGGCGATACCGACGATCGCCGCCCATACGATTAGCGACGACGCGTAGTCGGGCGTAATTCCGCGGCGATGGCATTCGGCGGTGACCACCCAATCCGCGGTCAGAAAGCCCAGCGCCATCATCAAGCCGTAGCTGTAAACCGTGAGCGGTCCGATATGACACAGAACGGGAATCATTAACGCATCACAGTATAGTACGCAGGAAGCCGCGTCGAATAGCGGGAAATTGGGCCTGATACGCTGGCTCAGTTCGCCATTGGCTTGCCGGACTCGATTCCTGACATGATATTGACGCAACGATGCGGGCGATTGTTCAACGTGTAAGCCGCGCCCAAGTGCGGATCTGCGACGAAATCCGCGGCGAGATCAACCGCGGGTTCGTAATTTTGCTCGGTGTGGCCGCGGGCGACAGTGAAGTAGATGCGCAGTTCATCGCCGATAAAATTCTCAAGATGCGCGTCTTCGACGACTCCGCAGGCAAGATGAATCTTGCGCTCGACGCGCCTGAAGTTGCCGGCGCGCTGTTGGTCGTATCCCAATTCACGCTGCTGGCCGATACGAACGCCGGGCGGCGTCCATCGTTCACCAACGCGGCCGCGCCAGATGAGGCGCGCCGGCTTTACGAGCACTTTCTCTCGCTCGTCCGCCAGAGCGGTGTTAGGGTTGAAACTGGTGAGTTCGGCGCCGCGATGGAGGTCGAGCTGGTCAACAACGGGCCGGTTACGATTATCCTGGATAGCCGTAATCGCACCTGAGTGACGGCGATGCCCAAAGCGGGTTTTTACGCCGTCGAGTCGGGCAAGATTTCTTTCCGACGCGACGGCAACTGGTACAGCGACGAAGAACGGATCGATAATCCGCGCATCGCGATGCTGTTCAGCCAATCGATCCGCCAAAATCCCAACGGCTCGTACTTCTTGCAGGTCGGCGACGAGCGCGCTGCGATCGTCGTCGAGGACACTCCGTACGTGGTGCGCACGCTCGAGGACGACGAACTCGGCGGATTTATCGCAGTGCTGAACGACGACACGCGCGAGGAACTTGACGCCGCCACGCTCGAGGTCGGGCCAGACAACGTTCTCTACGCGCGGGTGAAAGATGGAAAGTATCGCGCGCGCTTTCTGCGCAACGCCTACTATCATCTGGCGGACCGGCTCGAGACCGACGACGCCGGACGCTTCTACGTGCGAATTCGCGGCCTGCGCCACCTAATCCTACACGCGGCCTCGCGCCTCGGCACAGCCAAGCGATGAATCTGGCCGAGCCGCACCTGCATATTGTGCTCGTGCGCCCCGAGATTCCGCAGAACACCGGATCGATCGCGCGATTGGCGGCGGCCACGCGCACGCGGCTGCATCTGGTGGGTCCGCTGGGCTTCTCGCTCGAAGATCGATATCTGAAGCGAGCGGGACTGGATTATTGGCCGCTGGTCGATCTGCGGACTTATCGGGATTGGGACGAGTTCTCGCACGCTCATCCAGCGCCGCCGGCGAAAATCTTTTCCGCGCGCACCGAGAAGAGTTATCTGGCCGCGACATACGCGCGCGGCGACTTTCTAATGTTCGGAAGCGAGACCAAGGGCCTCGGCCGCGAGTTCATAGCCAAGCGCTCCGACTGCGCCTACCGAATACCAATCTTCGAACCGGGGGTACGCAGCCTGAACCTCTCGAACGCGGTCTCGATAGTCGTCTACGAAGCGCTGCGCCAAATCGGCGCGCTGGTGTGAGGGGGCAGAATCCGGCGGGACTAATTCTTGCGGACGCCGCAAGCTCCGGATGAGCATCCGCCGCCGCATCCGCCGGCGCGCGGAGCAGTGGGAGTCCCGATATAGTAGCCCGTCGATTCGAGCACGGTCGCACTGACCCATTCAATTTCTGTCGTGATCGGCGTATCGCAATGCACGCAGAGGCGGCGTTCGATACCAGCGTCATCGAGCGTAAGCCCTGTAACGACGCTCTTGCCGCATCCTTTGCAGAACGCGACCGGAAAGCTCGCTGCGATTGGCTCCGGCGACGGCATCGTGGCCGCAATCATACCCGAGCGGCACCGTGACGCGAAAGTACTCCTGCGCCTTGCTACGCGCGGCGGTAAGGTTCGCCTAGCGCCGAGGGTGCGGCGGCTTGGCCGCCGAACCCTGCCAGCACGATGAGCGTCAGCGCGTAAGGGAGCGCGAGAAAGAGCTGATATGGGACGGACGTCCCGAGGGCCTGCAGACCGAATTGCAGCGCCATCGCAGCGCCAAACAGAACGCTCGCCGCAGCGATGCCCCAAGGGTTCCATCGCCCTAGAATCACTACCGCCAATGCTACGTAGCCGCGTCCGCCCGAGATATTTTCTACAAACGTGTTCGCGTACGCGAGCGTCAGATAGGCGCCCGCAAGCCCGGTCAGTGCGCCCGACGCGACAAGCGCGTGCCATCGCAAGCGATAGACGCCGAACCCGAGCGCATCAGCCG
>JAJZAG010000086.1 GCA_021799555.1 Deltaproteobacteria bacterium
ATTGCGGGGCAGCGATCCATGAGCACGGTGAGGCCGGCGGCTTGGGCGCGGGCGGCAGCCGCGTAATCGATTACGCCGAGCTGGCACCATAGGACGCGGGCGCGTTTGGCGATCGCTTCTTCGGCGGCGGCGGCGACGAACTCCGAGCGGCGGAAGACGTCGACGATTTCGACCGGTCCGGGAATCGACGCGAGGTCTGGGTAGCATCGCTCGCCGAGTTCCGCTTCGAGCGCGTCCGCACTGAGCTGCGGATTTACCGGGATCACGCGGTAACCGTGCGACTTCCAGAGTTGCGCGATCCGCAGGCTGTCGCGCGCAGGATTATCCGAGCATCCCACGACCGCAACCGTGCAGGGGTTCGACAGGATCGCTCTAATCGAGGCGTCGGATGGATTTTCGAAGCGCATCGCGGGCGAGTCCGTTAATCGGCGAACAGGCGCTCGATCAGGGGTGCGATGAGGCGGTTGATTTCCTCGCGGCACTGCGCGAAGACGACGTCGCCCTTTTCATAAGGGTCGTCGATATCGCCCGAGGCGCCGGTGAACGAGCGCAGGGTATGCACGTCACGTCCGCGCGCGCCGGGAAATTTCTCGACCAGCTCGCGCGCCTGCGCTTGGGTCATCGCGATAATCAGGTCGGCGCGGTCGAGGAGTTCGGGATGGCGCTTCAAATCGGTCGAGGTAGCTTCGTCGCCGATCTCTATTCCGACTTCGCGCAGCGCAAGGCGCGTATCGAGCGACACGAGCGCACCGTCGCGCGCATAGGGAGCAATGCCCGCCGAGGTAACGTTGATGCGGCGGTCGAAACCACGCGCGGCAAGCTCGCGGCGCAGCATGTGCTCCGCCATCACGCTGCGCGCGGTGTTGGCCGCGCAAATAAAAAGAATCGACCGGAAGCGCGGCTCGCGATGAGCCGCGCTTCCAGTGTGATTAGGCTTGTAAGGTTTGGCGGATGGCAACTGACTTTAGACGTTGCCCGCCATCACGGCGCCCATGTTCTCTTTCTTGGTGATGCCCTTGGCCAGCTCTTCCTTCAGCTTCGAGCCGAGCTCGGCGGGCTCCCACATCGCGCCTTTCTTGGCGACCTTGCCGACGGAATGCCATCCCTGCATCAGCCAGACGGTGCCCATACCGACGCGGAAGACTTCCCCGTGGACATCCTTGGCGTCATCGCTTCCGAGCCACGCAACGAGCGGGGCGACATGCGCGGGCGTGAAAGCGTCCCACTCGCCGGCCTTGGCAGTGCCCATCCCGGCAGCGGTCTGCGGGGTCGCATCGACGGTAAGCCGCGTACGTGCGACGGGTGCGATCGCGTTGGCGGTGACGCCGTAGCGCGACATCTCGCGGTCCACGATTATTGCCATCGCAGCGACCGCGGCCTTGGCCGAGCCGTAGTTGCTCTGGCCGGCGTTGCCGAGAATGCCGGAGTCGGAGCTGGTGTTGATGAGGCGGCCGTTCAGGATATTGCCGGCCTTGTGCTGCTCGCGCCAGTAAGCGGTCGCGTGACGGGCGAGGTTGAAGGTGCCCTTGAGATGGACGGCAACGACGGCGTCCCAGTCTTCCTCGCTCATGTTGAAGATCATCCGGTCGCGCAGGATACCGGCGTTGTTGACGACGATGCTGAGCTTGCCGAAGTTATCGATCGCGCATTCGATAATCCGCTTGGCGGCCTTGAAGTCGGTGACGCTTTCGTAGTTGGCGACTGCTTCGCCGCCAGCGGCGCGGATTTCCTTGACGACGTCCTCAGCCGGCGAGCGCGACTGGCCGGTGCCGTCGAAATGGCCGCCGAGATCGTTGACCACGACCTTGGCGCCGTGCTTGGCGAGCAAGAGCGCTTCTTCGCGGCCGATACCGCGTCCGGCGCCGGTGATTACTGCAACCTTTCCATCCAATAGTGCCATCGTTCCACTTCCTTTTGGTGCTAGTTCTTTTTGGTATTTTTGCCTGGGATAGCGGCTTGCCGCCCGACCGGCCCGGGACCGACGACATCGAAGTCCTCGCGCGGCTCGAGCATCGATTCGTCGACCTTGGTCGGGATCTCGTAGATCAAATCGATCGTCATTTTCGACTTATCGTTGTCGCTTGGGTAGAGCAGGATATTGCCCGGCCGGCCGTCCTTGTGGAAATCGCACGACCAGGTGCGGCGCGCCGGCATAATGAGTGATGAAGTTACGACGAAATCCTTCTTCTTGAGCTGGTCTTTGAAAAAGGCGACAAGCTGCGGCATCGATGCGCCGGTTGAGAATACGATTTCGCGCATCGCGCCCTTGGGCCGGCGAACGTGCTCAACGGTCGCCCCCGGATACATGGGCATCGACTTGAATAGGTCCGGCGGCATCGTCTTATAAGGCTCGTCCGGCCCGAGCGCCGCCTTTTTGAGCGCGGGAGCGGCGGCCTGTGGAGGCGCCGTCTTATTGCAAGCTGAAACGCTGGCGGCACCGAATGACAGCGCCAGGAAAACAGCGATGAAACGGCCGGAACGGAGTCCTGACGCGGTCGCGCGACGGGGGACTTTGAGCGGATTGAAGAAGTAGCGCCCGGCGTTCGTCAAATTAATTATCCAGTTCAAATCTATGACCAGCTTTGCGACCGAACTCCCGAGGGAAACCTGCTGCCGGAAAAATAAAGACCGCTTGGCGGTCAAAACTTGGATAGACTTGAGCAGGCTGGAAGTCAAGACAAGAGGCGTGCAGGGGGCGCGGCGTCGTGGAATACGACACCGATTGATCGAGGTAGAGATCGCTAGCGACAGACGAGGTGACGCGAAGTTTCAGGCATTGCCAAAGCCGTGGCGGAAGTCGTATGCTGAAGGTTACGCTGCTTGGCGGCATCGCGAACGGCTAGAGTCCGTCAGCGGGGCGGCTGTTTTGTCTCCGCAGAAATAGTCCCTCTTGACAAAAACAGCCCTTTGTTCCATTAAAGGCTTCCGCGTCATCGTCAAACACGTCCGGACCAAATCCGGGTGGCGATACTTGGAATCGCGAAGATGGCGCGAATATCGGGCGGCCGGTTCAGGGGAGAACCGCAGTGCTAAGTTTGGGATGACAGAACGGTTCGGGCGGGACCTGTAATTACGCCGCTCAAAATCTAATCACATTGTGAGGATAGGCGATGTCTAATCAGTTCGGCATTTTGGGGATGATTCAACAGGGCTACTACGCGACGTATCCCCTACTTTTCATCTCGGTGGTCTGCCTGGCGATCATTTTTGAGCGCCTGTGGGCGTTGCGCGGGATCATGGCGAAGACGGCAAAGACTGCCGACGCTCTGATACCCCAGCTCCGGCAGGGAAACTTCAATCAGGCTCTGCAGGCAACCCAGGCGCGTGCCACAGCCTCGGACCGGGTGTTCCATACGTTGATCTCGGCGGCGCAGACGATGGATCGCGCGCAGCTTGAAGATATCGACGACGAGCGCCGCTACCAGGAAGGTCTCGAGCTAAAGCGCTACGTCTGGGTGCTCGCGACCGCGGGTGCGTCGGCGCCGTTCATCGGGCTGTTCGGAACCGTCGTCGGCATCCTGGTCGCTTTCCAGTCGATGGCGATCATGGGCACCGGCGGATTCTCGGTCGTCGCGGCCGGTATTTCCGAGGCGCTGATTTCGACGGCGCTCGGGCTTGCGGTCGCTATCATCGCGGTCATTTTCTACAACTACTTTTCGGTGAAGATCGAAAACATCAACGCGATCCTGCATATCAACGCCGACCGTCTGATGGACGCAGCGCTGCAGGGGAGGCAGGCTGGTGGCCGTTAGTGGACCAAAGGGCGGAGGCGGCGGGGTCTTCGCCGACATCAATATCACCCCGCTCACCGATATCTTCCTGGTGCTGCTGATCATCTTCATGGTCACGACCTCGGTCACGATCGAGTCGGCGGCTCATGTCGATCTGCCGCAGGCAACCAATACCAGCCCCGAGAACAAGGGCGTCATCGTGACTTATACGGCGCAGCACGAGCTGTTCGTCAACTCGAAGGACGTTCCGGAACGGGAACTGCTGCCGAGCTTGCGCGAAGCGCTGTCGAAGGTCGATGCGAAGATCGTGGTTTTTCAGGGCGACCGCAAGGTGCTTCTGGGCGACATGGTCCGAATCCTGAATATCGCGAAGGCTGCCGGGGCGGGGCAGATAGCAATCGCGGCCAAGCGGGTCACCGGTGCGCAGCTCGCCAACCAGGCGCCATCGGGAGGTTGAGCGACGGAGCGTAACGTATTCGCATCCGTTCTCAAGAGGATTCGCTAATGTTTAAAAAGAAGGAAAAGAAAGCCGGGCACGGTGGTGGTGGCGTCTTCGCCGACATCAATATCACCCCGTTGACCGATATCTTTCTGGTGCTGCTGATCATCTTCATGGTGACCACCGCAGTCACGATCGAGTCCGCCGCGCACGTGGATTTGCCTAAAGCGGAAGCGTCGCAGCCTACCGACAAGCCCAAGGGCATCATCGTCACCTACACCGCCGACCATCAGATAATGGTAGGATCGCAGCAGGTGACGGAGGCGCAGCTCATGACGACGCTGCAGCAGCAGCTCGCGCCGCTTCAGTCCTCGGACAAAATCGTGATTTTCCAGGGCGACCCGAAGGTTATCCTGGGCGATATGGTCCGCATTCTGGATATCGCCAAAACCGCCGGCGCCGAAGCCATCGCGATCGCCGTCTCGCAGCTGCCCGCAGGCGGCTCGGGCGCAGCGCCCGGTGGCGGAGCGTAGCAGCGGGGAGCACTTCATCAAATGTTCTGGCCAATATTAATCGTAGTTCTGTTAATCTCGATGTTCGTTACGGCCTTCGTGCTGTACCGGGCCACATCGAAGAAGGAAGCCGAGGCCGAAGTTCACGGCGACGAAGATCAGGCTGATGTAAGCCGTCTGCAGAAGATCCGAGACGCGCTGCGGCTGATGATCGGCCCGTTCCCGCTCTCGGTCGCAATTCACGTCCTCGTCCTGCTCTTCCTGATCATCACGGTGCATGAGCAGCGCGGGCGTGAGCTGATCATGGTCAATCTTGAAGCGGGCGGCGGCGGCGGCAACAGTAACGAGATGCAGGATCTCGACATGCCCGAGGTGCCGATGCCCGACACTGCGGCGCAGCAGGAGGCACCGCAGGCGGTGGACACCTCGCAGGCGGTGGGCCTCGCCAACGATTACGTGCGCGCGGCCGGCGGCGGCGGAATCGGCATCGGACGCGGCGGCGGCATGGGCTCAGGTTACGGCCACGGCATTGGCTCGGGGTTCGGCGGGTTTATCGGCGAGTTGCGCCGCAAGGGGCTGGACGTGGTGCTGGTGATCGACGGGACCGGCTCGATGAGCCTGATCATCAACGACGTCAAGGCCAAGATGGCGCAGCTCATTCAGGCGATCCATCGGCTGGTGCCGATCGCGCGGGTCGGGATAATCGTGTTCGGCGGCAAGGGCGAGAAGATGGAAATCCAGCCGCTCACGCTGTCGCCGGCGAAGCTGACCGACTTCCTGAACCACATCACCGCCAAGGGTGGCGGCGAGTGGGAGGAAGATACGTTCGGCGCATGCCAGACCGCGATGCAGAAGATGGACTGGAAGCCGTATGCGAAGAAGGTGGTGGTGCTGGTGGGCGACTCGCCGCCGCACAAGGAAGACTTTGCGCCGCTGATTGCGATGATCAAAAAGTTCCGCGCTGACGACAACGGAACCTTCAACACGGTGGACGTGGCGGCGGAAGAGCACGAGCGCTTCGAGCGCGAGTTCTGGCTCAAGGTGCATCGCGAGGAGCCGCCGAAGATCTCGCCGTTGCCGGAGTTCTACCAGCAGACCCGGGCCGCGTATAAGGTGCTGGCCAACGCGGGCGGGGGCGCGATGCGCTCGCTGACCCACGACACCCATATCAACCAGCAGGTCCTGATCCTCGCCTTCGGCGAGCAGTGGCAGAACCAGGTCGCCGCCTTCGGCAGAGGCATCAGCAGCGGTGGGGGTAGCGGCTCGGAATAACGAATTCGCGCGTGTTTGCGGCCGTCTAATCTGGTAAGGATTGGGCTGCCATGAAAATGCGAACGATAACCAGCGCGGCCGCTATGACAGCGGCCGCGCTGCTGCTTTTACCGGTCTCAGTCCGGATCGCGGCGGCGCAGCGGATGCCGTATCATCGCGTGCAGCAGGATCTCACCCCGGCGCTGCAGCGGTCGCTGACCGACAAAATTTCGGACGAAGCCGGGCCGTACCTCGACGAGCAAGACAAGCGCAAGAACGACAAAAAAGTCTACGTCGATTTGCAGCAGAAGTTTGAGTATCTGCCTACCTACGGACCGCATCATCAATTGACTTGCAGCGTGAAGTTGGGCGGCGCGGAATACGACCCGACCAAACCGGGGAGCTCGAAAGGCGCGGCAACCGGCACGCTCAAGTATCTGGTCTTTTCGTATACGCTCGTCCACGGCAAATGGGTCGAAATGGCCAAACCCAAGTGGGAGGAACAAAAACTCGGTGCCGCAGCCGGACGCAAGATGACGGGAAATATCGCGCGCGGCGACAAGTACAAACAGTCTCAGCAGAAGGCCGCCCGCGCGCATGCGGCGGCCGCAGCCGCGGCGGCAGCGGCTCAAAAAGCCGCCAATCAGTAGAATACGGATCGACGCGGCAATGAGCTTGGCGATGACCCTCGCGTGAATCGAGTTGGTTAGTCGGCGGCGGCGGAGCCGCGGTCGGCATCTGCCGCGACCCGGCTGTGGTAGCGTCCGTAGCTGAAGTAAATCCCGAACCCAATAGCCATCCAAACGAAGAACCTGATCCACGTCACGCCGGGCAGGCTTAGCATCAGATAGAGGCAAAAGACCACGCCGAGGATCGGAACCATCGGCACCATCGGAGTTCGGAATGGGCGCCGCATCTCGGGCGCGATCCAGCGCAGAATCATCAGGCCCAAGCAGACCAACACAAAGGCAAAGAGCGTCCCGATATTGGTCAGTTCGGCGATTTCCTGGATCGGCAGAAGCGCCGCGGTGATTCCGACGGCAATACCGGTGAGCGTGGTCGGGATGTATGGGGTGCGGAAGCGCGGATGAATCCGGCTGAAGGCGGCCGGCAGCAATCCGTCGCGTGCAATCGCGAAAAAGACCCGTGATTGCCCGAGCAACAGCACCAGCAGCACAGAGGTCAGACCCGCCACTGCACCAAGCGAGATTATTCCCGACAGCGCGTTGAGGCCGCGGTGCACGAAAGCCGACGCGAGCGGCGCGTTGAGATCGATCGTGCGCGCCGGCACCATCCCGGTCAGCACCGCCGCGACCATGATGTACAAAGCCGTGCACACAAACAGCGAAGCGAGGATTCCGATCGGCAGGTCGCGATTAGGATCGATCACTTCTTCGGCGGCGGTCGAGACGGCGTCGAAACCGATATAGGCGAAGAAGATCACGGCCGCTCCCTTCATGACGCCGACCCATCCCATCGGCGCGAATGGCGACCAGTTGGCGGGGCGGACGTAGAAGGCACCCGCGACGATCACCAGCGCGATGGCGCCAAGCTTGATCGCAACGATCACCGAGTTTAACCGGGCGCTTTCCGAAATGCCTCCGTACAAGACGCCGGAAATCAGCAACACAATCACGAGTGCGGGAAGATCGATCACGCCGCCGGCGCCTGCTCTGTGCGCGTGCGCGATCGCGTTCGGCAGCGCGATTCCGAAGCCGCGCAATATCACCTGCAGGTAACCCGACCATCCGACCGCCACGGCGGCGGCACCCACGGCGTACTCGAGCACCAGGTCCCATCCGATGATCCACGCAACGAGCTCGCCCATCGTCGCGTAGGAGTAGGAATAGGCGCTGCCCGCAATCGGTATCATCGCGGCAAACTCCGCGTAGCACAGCGCCGCCATCGCGCACGCAAAGCCCGAGACGACGAACGACAGCGTCACGGCCGGACCGGCGTATTTGGCGGCAGCGACGCCGGTCAGGACGAAAATTCCGGCGCCAACGATCGCGCCGATTCCGAGCATCGTCAAATCAAGCGCACCGAGCGCCCGCTTGAGCCCGCCGCCGCCAGCCTCGGTCATCAGCATCGCGGCCGGCTTGCGGCGGAAAATCTGGCGCGTGAGAGTCCCGTTGCTCATCGGCTATTTCCGCGATACTCGCGCAACGGGTGGATCATCGCGATGGCATTACCACGCCGTGTAACCGCCATCGACCGCGAGCACCGCGCCGGTCACGTAGCTTGCAGCGGGACCGGCAAGAAAGACTACCGCTCCGCGAATCTCGTCCGGGCGGCCAAGACGGCCAAGAGGAGTGAACGACTCCATCCGCACTTTGTTCGCGGGTTTGGCAATTCCTCCCTCTGTCGCCTCGGTTGGAATCCATCCGGGGGCGATCGCGTTTACGAGAATGGCGTGCCGGGCCCATTCGACGGCGAGCTGACGGGTTAGATTGGCAAGTCCGGCCTTGCTGGCGGCGTATGCCGAGAGCCGATAGACAGAGCTTGCGACGCTTGAGTAGATCGATGCGATATTGATAATCCTGCCTGGCATTTTGGCGGAGATGAGCTCGCGCGCGACGCGCTGCGAGAGCATCATCGGCGCGGTCAGGTTGACCGCGAGCGCGTGGTCCCAGTTCTCGCGCGTAAAATTCTCGGCGCGCCCGGTTGGCGAGACGCCGGCATTGTTGACGAGAATATCGATAACACCACCGAGGGCGCCGGCTGCCCGTGCAACCGCGCGATCGAGATCGGCGTCGATCGATACGTCGGCGCCAATCCCTGCGGCTTTTACCCCGCAGTTCCGCGAGAGTTCGGCGGCGAGCCCTTCAACCCGAGCGGCCCGCCGCGCAATCATAGCGACATCAGCACCCGCAATTGCAAGCGCGGTCGCGCACTCAACGCCGAGCCCAGACGACGCGCCGGTCACCAGTGCGCGGCGTCCGCGCAACGAAAACATCGAATCAAGCGAGTCCATCGGCTCCTAATCTACGCGCGCTCGGTGCGCGCGTCAGCAAGATGCGCGAGCGATCCTATATAGCGTAAGAACGACAACGGTCAGCTGGCGAATGTCTCGGCGGCGGCGTCGGCCGCCATCGCCACTGCGCGATCGATATCAGCGCGGGAGATTCCGTAATGGGTAACGGCGCGAAACGATCCCGGGTCGCGCGCCGCCACCAGCACGCCGCGCTCGCGCATCGCGGCCTCGAACCGGCGCGCTGCGGCGGCTCCGCCGTCAACGTCAAAGAACACCATGTTGGTGCGGCGCGCGACGGGGCGGACGTTGATCCCGGCGATAATCGCGAGCCCCTGCGCCAAGGCGCGCGCGTGCGAGTGATCCTCCGCGAGCCGGTCGACCATCGTCGTAAGCGCAACTATTCCGGCGGCGGCGATAATTCCCGCCTGGCGCATCCCGCCGCCCAAAACCTTGCGGGTGCGGCGCGCGCGGGCAACAAACTCGCGGCTGCCGCAAAGGAGTGAGCCGATTGGGCAGGCAAGACCTTTTGAGAGACAAAACGAAACGGTGTCAGCCGGCGCGGCGATCTCGGCTGGGGTGGCTTCCAGAGCGAGCGCGGCGTTGAAGATGCGTGCACCGTCGAGATGCACCGGCAGCGATTTGCGATGAGCGAGGTCGGCGACCTCGGTCATGTGGGAAATCGCGACGGGAGCGCCGCCGCAGCGGTTATGGGTGTTTTCGATCACGACCAGTCCGGCACGCGCGAAGTGATCGTCCTCCGGAGCAGCTAACTCACGTCGAAGTTCGTCGAGTGAAAGCTCGCCGTTGTCCTGATTGCGGATCGGCGTGAGAACGACGCCGCCGAGCGCCGAGGCGCCGCCGGCTTCGTACAGATTGGTATGCGACTCGGCGCCGACGATTGCGCGCGTACCGCGCCCGCAATGGGTCAGGATCGCGGCCAGGTTTCCCATCGTGCCGCTCGCGACCAGAAGCGCAGCTTCCTTGCCCATCATCGCGGCGGCCATCGCCTCGAGCCGGTTGACGGTCGGGTCTTCGCCATAAACGTCGTCGCCCAGCTCGGCGCGCGCGATCGCTTCACGCATCGCTGGCGTCGGCAGGGTAACGGTGTCACTGCGCAGATCGATCACTGAACTTTGCGCGGACTGCCCGATGCGTCGCTTATTGCCCCAATGGATAGAGGGACACGAAGTTTCCGGTTGCAGTGTCGGTCGCTTCGACGGAGTTTTCGGTCGTATCTGAATAATAGAGAGTCTTACCGTCGCTGGTGATGCCGCATCCCGAACCGATATGGCCGTTGACCTGCGTAAGCGTGGTCACATTGTTGGAGGTGGTATCGATTTTTCGGATCGAATGACTGTCGGCGTCCATGACATAGAGGACGTTTCCGTTCAGGCACAACGCTCCCGGGTTGTCGAACTGCGCCTGCGCGCCCGGGCCGTCTTTGCTGCCCTCTTCGCCCGTGCCAGCGATGGTCGAGGTAGTCATCGTCGAAAGATCTATCTTGCGGATCTCGTCGTTTCCCGTATCGGCGACATAAACAGATTTTCCGTCGGTTGCGACTCCGCTTGGACCGTTGAACATCGACTTGCTTGCGGGTCCGTCTGCTTTTCCGGTCTGCTGCGCCTGTCCGCCGATCGTTTTAACCATCCCGTCGGCCAACGATAGCTGGCGAATGGTGTCATTGCCGGAGTCGGAAATATAAATATTCTTTCCGTCGGTTGCGACCTGGCTCGGCAAGTTAAAATGCGCCGAAGTGGCATGGCCGTCCTCGGTGCCGGAGATATTGGCGGTACCGGCGACGGTAGTGACGGCGCGGGTGTCGAGATTGATTTTGCGCAAGTCGGAATTGTTAGTGTCCACCACGTAGAGGTCGCGGTTGACGAGCGCGATCCCGTCGGGGCTATTGAAGCGGGCGGCTTCGCCAACGCCGTCATTGCTGCCGTCCTTGAAATTCTTACCCGCCACTGAAGTGATGCTGTGCGAGACGACATCGATCGCGACAATCGTGTTGTTGCGGGAGTTCGCAACATAGACAGTGCGATTATCGGTCGCAATCCCCGCGGGAAAGTCGAGCCGCGGACCCGACTGCAGAGTGGCGGTTGGAACCTGAGCGAGCGCAGGCGCACTCGAACCCGCGATCGCCGCAATCGCCACGGCCGCGGCCAGCATCGTGATCGGTGGAAGAAGTCTTGCCATGTCGAACCTCGTCTGCACTCAATGCCAAAGCCGCGCGGGTGCGCGGGTTATTGCGAACTGCCGCGGCTACGGAAAAATCGCCTTTACGACTTCGTCGATCGCGCGCTTGCTGTCAGTTTCGTCGGTCAGCGACCAGGTGACCGCGACCGTAGCCGCCCGGCGCGGCTCGATACCTTGCCTTATTAATTCGCCGGCGTAAATCAGAAGCCGGGTCGAGACGCCCTCTTCAAGTCCCGAAGCTTTCAGATTGCGAACCTTCTCACCGAGCACCGCAAGCTGCATCGCCATATCGCGCTCGAGACCCGCCTCATGGGCGATAATATCCACTTCCTTGCTGGCGGGCGGATAGTCGAACTCGATCGTGACGAATCTTTGCCGAGTCGAGTGCTTCAGGTTCTTCTGAATACTCTGATAGCCGGGATTATACGAGATGACGAGCAGGAACCCGTCGTGCGCCTCGATTGTCTCGCCGCGCTTTTCGATCGGCAAGATGCGGCGATGGTCAGAGAGCGGATGGATCAGGACGGTGGTGTCCTTACGTGCCTCGACGATTTCGTCGAGGTAGCAAATCGCGCCGCGGCGGACGGCTTGGGTCAGCGGACCATCGACCCACACGGTTTCATCGGCCTGAATCAGGAACCGGCCAACCAGATCCGAGCCGGTCAGGTCCTCGTGGCAAGC
>JAJZAG010000087.1 GCA_021799555.1 Deltaproteobacteria bacterium
ACGCGATAATGCGAGTGCCAGTAATGACCCTTGATCCGGAGGCGTCGGTCGAGGAAGCAGCGCGCCTGATGCTACGCAACAAAATAGGCGGCCTGCCAATCGTCGAGCGCGGACGGCTGGTCGGAATCCTGACTGCGAGCGACGTCCTGAAGGCGTTTCTTAACGTGGTCGATGCGACGGGAAAGATCATGGAACCATGACCGGTTTGGACCAATTCTCGATGCGGGATCGACATTAGAATCGAAATGCAGCGCAAGGAAGATCTGCAATGAACAGCGAACGACTCGAAACCGGCAAGGGAAAGATTCGCAGCCTCAACAGGCGTGGCACGCGTTCGGATAAAAGTCCGCCCGTGGTACGGCACTCGCGGCGGTACAAGGATCCTTCAATTTGCGAGCGATGTGGCTCGATTTATACCGCGAAAACCTGGCGCTCCGGACGCTCTCTGACGCCGGAAATGATTGAACAAGCCGTATGGACGATTTGCCCGGCATGCGAGCAGTTGGATGAGGGCCAGTACTTTGGGCGCGTGTCGCTCTCGGGTGCGTATCTTGTTGCGAACCTTGACGCGATTCGGGCGCGAATCGCCAATGTCGAGCGCCGGGCGCGTTTCACTCAGCCGGAGCGTCGCTTGGTCGCCACGGATTTCGACGGCAAAAGCTTGGAGGTTCTGACTAGTTCACAAAAGCTGGCGCATCGGATTGCGCGTGAGATTGAGAAAGCTTTCGGTGGCACCGTGCGCTACGCATGGTCGGATTCCGACGGTATGCTGACGGCGACCTGGTCGCGAGAGAAATAGCTGGCGTGAACGCGACGGACCAATCAGACAGCCCTCTCCCCACGGCGGCTGAATCTGGCGCCAAGCGCGGGTGGACGGGCTTGGATAAACTGGAAGCCGCGCGGCGTCTCTCTCAATTCGGTCCCAACGAGTTCATACGCGTCCGATGGTGGGAGTCGGTCGTCCGCAGCCTACAGACCGTTGCGGATCCGATGGCATTGATGCTCGCTGCGGCCGCGGCAGTTTACTATGCGCTAGGCGAACGCACCGATTCCTACGTGCTGCTCGCCGCTATTGCGCCGGTGCTTGGCGTCGATGTGGTGCTTCAGGCGCGCTCGCGTGCGGCCCTGCGTGAATTGGCAGGCATGGTTGCGCCGCGCGCCAGGGTTATACGTAACTCATTGGAAGTAGAAATTCCGACACGAGAAATTGTCCCGGGCGACCTGCTGGTGCTCGAGCAAGGTGATTTGGTCCACGCAGACGCGATCGTACGCGCAGGTTCGAATTTGATCGCTGACGAATCTCAATTGAGCGGCGAATCCGAACCCGTTAACAAGCAGCCATGCGCAGGGGCACCCGATTCTGACGAATCGAGCTTGCTGTACGCGGGCTCGCGAATCCTTGAAGGCAACGGGATTGTCGAAGTCACGGCTACGGGCCCTAATTCGCGGTACGGCGACTTGGCACACCGAACCGCAGAAATCACCCGACGTGCTACGCCACTCGAGCGTAAGACTGCACGGATCGTCACTTGGATGGTTGGCATCGCCATATCCGTCGCGGCCATCGTATTCGGGTTGCGCGTGCTTGCCGGGGTTCCGGCAGGCAGCGCGTTTCTATATGCGATCAGCCTTGCAATGTCGGCGGCGGGCGAGGAATTTCTGCTCGTTTTGACGCTCTTCATGAGTCTCGGGGCCTACCGGCTCGGGCGCAATGGCGTCCTGGTGCGGCGTTTGGCCAGCGTTGAAACGCTCGGAGCCACGACCGTGATCTGCCTGGATAAAACCGGCACTTTGACGGTCGGCGAATTCGTGCTCAAAACACATCAACCGCTTGACCAGCACGGCAGCGACGCAGCATTGCTCGAAGCGGCGGCGCTTGCTTGCGAGGCCCGTCCAGCCGACACGATGGAACGTGAGATCCTGGCCCATTGCGCGGCTCACGGCGTCGATACCAATGCACTCCACGCGCAATGGCGGTTGGTTCACGATTACCCATTTGATATGGCCGGGAAGCACATGTCACACGTGTGGAGCGGGGTTGCGGGAGGAGCAACTGAGGGCGCTGGGAAGATTGTTGCCAAAGGCGCTCTCGAAGGAATTCTTGAGCATTGCGAGCTTGCGCCCGGCGAGGCAGCGCATGCCAAGCTTGAGAACGCACGGCTCGCGTCGGCAGGAATGCGAGTTTTGGCGGTCGCTGCGCGCAGCGGACTCGCAAGGGAGTTTACCGGACTTCGGCTGGAAGACGAGCGCGGCCTGCATCTGTTCGGACTACTCGGGTTTCTCGATCCGCTGCGTCCCTCGGTGCCTGCCGCTGTCGCACAATGCCATCGTGCGGGCGTGAAGCTCAAATTAATTACTGGCGACCACGGGTTGACGGCGCACGCAATTGCCGAAACGGCAGGCATTGCCGACAGCACTTCGGAGATCATCACGGGCGCTCAACTCGATGCGCTAAGTCCAGCCGCATTCGATCGCGCGGTCAGCGGCTGCACAATTTTTGCTCGCACCCGTCCGGATCAAAAATATGCGATCGTTGAGGCGCTCAGGCGTGCCGGAGAAATAGTCGCCATGACCGGCGATGGAATCAATGACGCGCCTGCGCTCCGGCGCGCAGACCTTGGAGTTGCGATGGGACGGCGGGGCACCGAGATTGCCCGTTCGGCGGCCGACATTGTGCTGCTGAACGACGACTTCGCGGCACTGCCGATTACTATCCGCGAGGGACGGACACTGCTCGAATCGATTCGGCGCGCATTCCTGTATCTGATTGGGTTCAAAGTGATGCTGGTGTTGGTGGCGTTCAGCGCGCCAATACTTGGGCTGCCACTCTTGCTCGTGCCGGTGACTCTCGTGTGGCTTGAATTGATCGTGCATCCCGTATCCGCGCTCGCCTTCGAGGGTGCGGTTCCGCACGAAGCGGTGATGGCTCGGCCCCCAATTCCACCATCGGCGCCGCTCGTTGATCGGATCAGCGCGATTCGCGCCGGGATTTCAGGAACGCTGCTGGCTGCGGCCGCACTTTGCTTGTTCGCACTTCGCATGCGAGCCGGAGCGAATTACGCGCGGACCGTAGCGATGGTGGTGATCGTCGCAGGGAGCCTGATGCTCGTGATAGCCGAGATGGCAGGAACGCGGCCATGGTCGCGCCTGCGCCCGCCCCACAGCGTTCGTTTCTGGTGCGTGATACTGGCTGTCGCTGCAAGCCTGCCTATCTTCGTTTCCGTGCGGGCAATCGCTGCACTGCTGATGCTCCACCCTATTGCGCCATCAGATTGGTCGATAGCATTAGCTGCGGCAGCCGCCGCCGTCGGTTGGCGTGCGTCTGGTCCACCTGTGGGTTCGCAAAATCGACGTTCTCAACCCAACCCGACAATTGGGCACCGCGGTCTTGGCGGAGAGTGCGAACTTGTTAATGAAGATTCGCAAAGGAAGGACGGTTATGCCAACACATGAAGTGGTTTGTCCGCCTGAGATGCGGCGGCGGGCAACTCCCACGCCTGCCGGCAAACTGAGTGCGACGGTAATCGCACTATTCTTCGTGCTATCAGGTGCCGCCGTGCGGGCTGCGGAACCCGCCGGTAAAGCCGACTATCGCCGCTATTGCGCCGATTGTCACGGCGACGATGCGACTGGAAACGGCCCGCTTGTTCATCAAATTCCGATGTCGCCGCCACCGAGCAATTTAACCCTGCTCGCACGCGCGCATGGTGGTACATTTCCGTTCGCCGAAGTGGTCAAATACATCGACGGACGCAATTCAATTCCGTCTCACGAACGTATCCAGATGCCCTTCTGGGGCGTTACGATGCAGAAGCCAAACCACGAATTCACGCCTAAGAGCAACGCAGAAGTAACGCGCCGGATCGCCGCAATGGCGCGGTACATCGAAAGTTTGCAGCGATGACGAACCGCGCCACCCTGGTGCACTTCTTTTCCGATGATGCGCGTATCGCGCGGAGGTTAGCAGCAAGCGCAAGGCTAAGCTGCGCGAAGCTAAAGGAGCATCACTTCCCCGATGGCGAGTCGATGCCGCGGGTTGCCGCCGTGCTTGGCCGCGAGGCCGTTCTTGTACGAACGCTCGATCATCCCGGCGAAAAGCTATTTGATTCCCTGCTGGCCGCCGATGCGATGCGCCGCGCCGGAGCGCGGCGCGTAACCCTGATCGCGCCCTACCTGCCCTATATGCGCCAGGACAAGGTTTTTCAACCTGGCGAACCGATTTCGCAACGGGTCATTGGCGGGGTTCTCGGCCGCGCCTTCGATCGAGTGATTACCGTCGAACCGCATCTCCATCGTATCAGCCGTCTTGGCGAAGCCGTTCCGTGTCAGGCTGATTCGGTTTCGGCTGCGCCGGCAATCACCGACTGGGTAAGACGGAACGCTCGCGACGCTCTGCTAGTCGGGCCGGATGCTGAATCGCGGCCGTGGATCGAATCGATCGCGGGCCATGCAGGCACCGCATCCGCGGTCGGCATCAAGCGTCGCGACAGCGACCGTCGGGTAAAGGTGCAATTTGGTTCGCTGGAACGGCGGGACCGTGCGATCATCGTCGACGACATAGCAAGCTCAGGTGCAACCCTCGCAGCCGCCGCACGAACCTTACGGGCGCGCGGTGTCACGACGGTAGATGTGATCGTCGTGCACGCGATCTTCGCTCCGGGAGCGATCACCAAGATCCATCGTGCGGGCGTGCACAAAATTCTCTCTTGCGACACGATTCGTCACCCAACCAACGCCATCAGCATCGTTCCGCTGCTCGCGTCCGCGCTCGAAGGTATCCGTTGAAATGAACAGATCAGGTTCCAGAAATCCCGCAATCCTGCGCTTTCTTGGCGCAGCGGGCACTGTTACTGGAAGCAGATTTCTGCTCACCACAGGTGGGCAAAAGGTACTTGTGGATTGCGGGCTGTTCCAGGGATTGAAGGAATTGCGATTGCGCAATTGGGATCCTTTCCCGGTTGAACCCAAGCGCCTTGATGCGGTGGTGATCACGCACGCCCATCTTGACCACAGCGGGTATCTTCCCTCGATTGTGCGATACGGTTACCGCGGTAGTATTTTCGCGACCAAGTCGACAGTGGACCTGTGCCGCATACTGCTGCCCGACAGTGGGCGTCTGCAGGAAGAGGAAGCGGAATATGCGAACCGAGCGGGCTACTCAAAGCATTCGCCAGCGTTGCCGCTTTACACCGAACAGGATGCGGTTCAAGCGCAGGGGTACTTTGCACCGGTACGGTTTGACGCGCGAACGGAGGTGGCCAATGGCGTACACGCCACCTTCAGGAGCGCCGGGCATATTCTCGGCGCGGCCAGTATCCTCGTTGAGACTCCCTCGCGCCGCATCCTGTTCAGCGGCGACCTCGGCCGTCCGAACCATCCGCTACTGCGACCACCTGCGCCGCTTCCAGAGGCAGAGATTGTCGCGGTCGAATCAACGTACGGCGACCGTGTGCACGAGGATCAGAAGTCGCTGGAGGCATTTACGGGCGCGGTCGTGCGCACCGCTGAGCGCGGCGGTGTGATTGTCATACCCTCGTTTGCAGTCGATCGAACCGAGGTGATCCTGTTTCACTTGCGAACGATGGTTCAGGCCGGGCGTATTCCCGAACTTCCGATCTATGTCGACAGTCCGATGGCGTTGTCGGCGCTCAAGCTATACACCGACGCCATAGCCGTCGGCGATGCAGAAATCCGTCCCGAAATGGCCGGCCACGCCGAAGTTCTTGATCCCGGACTGACTTCCGAAATAACGACGCGCGAGGAGTCGATCGCCCTCAACCAGCTCGACGGTCCGATAATTATTATCTCGGCATCAGGAATGGCGACCGGCGGCCGCGTCCTGCATCATCTCGCCCGTCGTCTGCCCGATTCGCGTAACTCGGTCATTCTGGTTGGCTATCAGGCGGAAGGAACGCGCGGTCGCCTGCTACTCGAAGGCGCATCGACGGTGAAGTTGCTGGGCCGCTATGTGCCCGTGCGCGCCGAAGTGGTCAGTGTGCCCGCGTTTTCGGTGCACGCGGACCGCGAAGAGATTCTGAAATGGCTGGCGACAGCGCCGCGTCCACCGGAGCTCGTGTTTATCGTGCATGGAGATCCGGCGGCGGCACAATCCCTGCGCGGCGCGGTGCGTAAGGAACTTGGCTGGGACGCCATCGTCCCGCGCCATCTCGAACAGGTTCGAATCGATTGAGGAGGACGCGATGTTCCGGCTGCGTCATTTGAGCCTCGACACACTGCGCGAGCACGTGATTGTCATTCATGAACACGCGGTAAAGGCGGGAAATCTTGGGTTCAACCCTCTCGACCGCGCAGTGGTAATGGGCACGGATTCGGCCGGGCAGCGGCGAGAGATCACCGGGGTATTGAACTTTTGTCTCGACGACCTAATCGGAGCTGACGAGATTGGCCTGTCCGATCAGGCCTTTCGTGATATTGAACTGCCAGAGGGTGCAGCCGTCGAAGCCACGTTGGCGGTAGCTCCGCGGAGCGTTGAGCGGGTACGGACAAAGCTGGACGGGGTGCGCCTCGACCGTGCCGCTTTTAACGCGATTCTGTCTGACGTCGTGCAGCATCGCTATTCGCGCGTCGAACTGGCGATGTTCGTGCTCGCGTGCGCGCTGAAGAGACTCGATCTCGATGAGCTCTGCGACTATACGCAGGCCATGATCTCAACCGGCGAATCGCTGGATTTCGGAGGCGCGATCGTCGCAGATAAGCACTCGATCGGCGGCATTCCGGGAAATCGCACCACGATGATCGTGGTGCCGATCATCGCATCGCTGGGCGTCCTGATACCGAAGACCTCGTCGCGCGCGATTACCAGCCCGGCCGGCACCGCGGACACGATGGGAGCGATCGCGAACGTTGAGCTCAGCCCCAAGCGGATGAAGGAAATCGTCGGGCGCATCGGGGGCTGTATCGGATGGGGTGGCGCTCTGCGGCTCGCACCCGCCGATGACATCCTGATAACCGTCGAGCGGCCAATGGAGATCGACACCGAAGCACAGATGGTCGCGTCAATACTCGCTAAAAAGAAGAGTGTTGGTGCGACCCACGTGGTAATCGATATCCCCGTCGGACCCACCGCCAAGGTTCGCAGCCAGACCGCAGCGCAACACCTGTCAGGGCTGTTTCACAGCATCGCCGACCGGGTAGGGCTTCGAGTTGAAGTTTTGATTACGCTCGCGCTCGGTCCGATCGGCCGAGGGATCGGCCCGCGGCTCGAGGCGCTTGATGTTCGCGCAGTGCTGGGCGGCGACAGTGCGAAGCTCAGTGACTTGCGTGAGAAATCGCTTTACCTTGCCGCACGCCTTCTCGAAATGACTCGCACAGTTTCACCTAACGGTGGTTATAGGGCCGCGCAACAGGCGCTTGACTCCGGCGCAGCGCTTCGGAAATTCAACGAGATCATCGCCTTGCAAGGCGCGCGAGACCTGCCTCCCGAGGCACCATATAAGTGCGAAATTCCGTCGAGATCGGACGGCAGGATCAGGGACATTGATTGCCTCGAAATCGCGCGGGTTGCAAAGCGGGCGGGTGCGCCTGCCAATCTGAGCGCCGGCGTATTGCTACGCAAAACGGTCGGCGAAGTGACGGCTAGCGGCGAGACACTCTTCGAGATTCACGCGGCGAGCAGCGCGCAACTCGAGTTTGCACGTCAATACGCGACGTCGCATCCGGAAATGTTCCGGTATGGATTTTAAGCGCCCGCGCTATTCGAGACCGTATTTGGCGATCTTCGCGTAGAGCTTCTTCCGCGAGATTTTTAAAAGCTTGGCGGCGGCGACTTTGTTGCCGCCAGTGCTCTCGATCGCGCGCCGGATTAAATCGCGCTCCGCGTCAGCGAAACTCCCGACGCTGCCTCGGTTCACCACAGCCGTCGGCTGTGCGTGGATGCCCGAGATCGATTCGGGCAAGTCTTCTAGACGAAGCTCAGGGGCGCGGCCGAAGGTAAAAGCAGTCTCGATTGCGTTGGCAAGTTGGCGAACATTGCCCGGCCAATTATATGTGCGCATCGCTTCGAGCGCCGCGTCTTCGATTCCTGCCACTGGTGCCGGACGCATCCCGCGTTGGTTGAGCACCTCGATAAAATGTTCGACGAGAAGTCCGATATCGTCGAGGCGGCTACGCAGCGGCGGCACCAAAAGCACGCTGGCTTGAAGCCTGTAGTACAAGTCCTGACGCAACTGACCCCGCTGCACAGCCTCTTCGGGATCCCGATTGGTCGACGCAATCAGGCGCGCGTTAACCGCAATCTCGCGCGTCGCGCCAACCGGGCGCACCGTCCGCTCCTGGAGAACGCGGAGCAACTTACTCTGCGTCTCGGGACTCATCTCGGTCACCTCGTCGAGCAGAAGGGTTCCGCCCTCGGCGGCGCGAAATAATCCTTCGTACTCGTTGTTGGCGCCGCTGAACGCGCCGCGCTTGTAACCGAACAGTTCGCTCTCGATAAGCTCGCGCGGAATCGCCGCACAATTGAGCGCGACGAACGACGCGTTGGGCTTGGCGCCGCATTCGTGAATCGCGCGCGCCACCAATTCTTTGCCCGTACCGCTTTCGCCGACGATCAGCACCGTCCCTCGGGTCGCTCCGACCGCCTCGATTCGTTCGTACAACTTGCGCATCGCGGGACTAGCCCCGACCAACCCGTGAAACCGGGTGCGCTCGGCGGCAGGCAGTGCTGTCGCTTCGCGCTCGAGCGCCTGAATACGCGCGCCAGAGACCGCACTGGTGGAACGGAAGTAAGTGTCGGCGAGGATGATCATGCGGCAATGGCTGAGCTTGTCGAAGGTCTGATAGGTCTTCGGCAGCGAAGGGGGGAAAGAGGGGAAAACAGCGGTTGCCGATTCCTCAAACAAATGCATCGACACGATCAGCTCTGAAAAAGGAACCCCGCGATCGGCAAGCGTCCGCCCGATCCGACGCATGTCGGCGGCGAAACCTTCCATGTCGCCGGCCAAGAGGTCGCGTGTGGTTGTGTCGAGTTCGGAACCAAAGATCTCGAAGAAGTCGCTCTTAGTCAGCGCCCTCGAATCACCGAAATGCAGGACGTAAAGATTATACCAATTTATCAAAACCTCATCGCGGTGCCGGTGAATTGATTCGAAAACGGGTCTCAGGGCGTCAAGTTCCGTGTCCCACAAAAGGTGAAAGTAGCGTGGCGCGGCTGCGCTTGTGAGGCTCGGAATAGGTTCCTGTGATGGAGGTTTCATATGCGACTCTCGACGGTACCTATCGGTTCGGCGTACGGACCAGCATTGTCGCCGATGGGAACACTCGATGCTTCGCTTGTACCCATCTAGCGCACCGGCAGTGAGGACAATATTGTCCCTTGGAATGACTTCACGCAATTCCGCTCGGATTTCGGACCGCGGGGAACCGAACCGGATTGCTGGCACGATTCGCGCATCCATAAGGACCCTTGGAAACAGTTGTCTGATAAGCACATAGGTTGACAGTGAATTTTCAGGTGGCTACGCGAAAGCACCCTTCTCCGTCCGAGTCAGCAAACCGACGCAAACGCAGCGCCCAGGTAGCGCTTAGGCCGGCGTTGGTTGTTATGTCTCAGGACCAATCAATTCTGGCAATCGCCGCTAATGCGGGTAGCGATCAGTGGCGCGTTGAAAGCCGCGTGCCTGCAATCGACAACCGCGAGCTGCTGGCTTTGCAGAACGTCAGAATTGTCATATTCGACGACGAGCTGGTCGAGCCGAGCGACCACGGCTGGATGCTAGCACAGATACGGCGATGCGCTCCGCAGGCCGCAATCATCTATGTCGCAGGAAATCACAATTGGGACACCGAGCGCCAGGCTCGGACCGGTGGCGCGCAGTACTATTGTTCGAAACCAATTGATTATACGATTTTCAGCGAAGTTCTGAAATCTTTTCTCCGCGTGGCAAGATAACTGCCACCTTCGCGGTTCATAGCACCGACGGTGATTGCATCGGCGATGTCGGACAATTCGTCAAGGTGAAATCGATGGTTGGCTATCAGGGATACGAGATAAAGCAGAACCCTCAGACACTAAGATGGGAGATATTCTGGAAGAACAAAAAGCTCGAGCCCGACTTCGCCACCCGGCTCGCTGCCGAAGACTGGATCGACGATCAATTCCCCTCTCATCGCTTTTGACTGCCGTGCGCAACCGGGCTCTCCAAGATTAGCGTCAAGCCGCGCCGCAGCGCTGACGCTTGGCATTCGCCGTCGTTGCCCTCTAATATGACTTGAGCGTCGCCGGAGAAGACGCGTTTCGGGGTGCGCCAATCCAACACCTCGATTCGGATACTCATGGGTTTACCGTCATGCTGACAAACGGCCGCCATCAGGAGCCCACCGGCACTGCTTATGGCAAGCGAGGCTGATTCGATCGACTCGGCTCCTGTGCGTCGCGGGCTGACCAATGATGAGGCGCGCCGGAGGCTACAGCGGTTTGGACGCAATGCGGTAGCCGAAGAAAACCCGCACTTAGTCCTCGCTCTGCTCAAGAAATTTTGGGCGCCGGTACCCTGGATGCTCGAGGCCACGATCGCGCTGGAACTGATACTGGGCCGCACATTCGAAGCATCCATTATTGGCGCGCTGCTGGTTTTCAACGCCTCGCTAACGCTCGTTCAGGAGACCCGCGCGCGCGGCGCTTTGGCCTTGTTGCGCCAGCGTCTCGCAGTGCAGGCCCGGGCGCTGCGCGACGGAGTCTGGCGACTCATTTCCGCCGAAGAACTGGTGCCGGGAGATTATGTTCACTTGAGAATGGGCGACATCGTTCCAGCCGACATTCTTATCTCGGAAGGAGAGATATTGCTCGACCAATCCGCCCTCACCGGTGAGTCGCTGCCCGTCGAGTCAAGCCGGGGGCAGACCGCGTATGCAGGATCGTTGGCCCGGCGCGGCGAGTCGAGCGGAGAAGTTACCGCGACCGGCGCGCGGACCTACTTCGGCAAGACGGCAGAACTGGTTCGATCGGCGGTTACGGCAAGCCATCTGCAAAGCACAATCTTCGCGATCGTCAAATACCTTGTGGCGATGGACGCGGTGCTCGTCGCTACGTTAATCATCTATGCCGCGTTCATCGGGATGCGCTTTGCTGACGTTCTTCCTTTCGCCCTTATCCTGCTCGTTGCGTCGGTGCCGGTCGCGCTTCCGGCTACGTTCACGCTTGCCACTGGACTTGGCGCGCTGGAATTGGCAGGTCATGGGGTACTAGCGACGCGTCTTTCCGCGATCGAGGAAGCGGCGGCGATGGACGTGCTTTGCAGCGACAAAACCGGCACGCTCACCCAAAATAACCTGACCTTGGCAGCGTTGATCGCCTTGCCGCCGTTTGACGAGCACGACCTGTTACGCATGGCCGTTTACGCCAGTGATGAAGCGACGCAAGATCCGATCGATCTCGCAATTTTGTCCCACGCCAGAAATGAAGGACTACTCGCGAAGACGCCTCGTCGGCTGAAGTTTACCCCGTTCGATCCCGCGACTAAGTTGGCTGAAGCGGCTGTCGAAGTCGATGGACAGAAAGTCCACGCGCTGAAGGGTGCGCCGCAAGCAATCGTCGCACGCCTCGCCAATCCTCCCGATATAGATGCTGATATCAAATCGATGGCAAGTGACGGCTATCGCGTTCTCGCTGTCGCCGGCAGCAGCGGCGGCGAACTGCATCTGGCCGGGTTGCTCGGCCTGCACGATCCTCCGCGGCCAGACAGCAAGTCTCTCGTGCAAAAGCTCCGCAATTTGGGTGTACACGTAATCATGGTTACCGGCGACGG
>JAJZAG010000088.1 GCA_021799555.1 Deltaproteobacteria bacterium
CAAGCCGCGGCGGCTTGCACGCAAGACCGCTTTCCTTGAGTATAGAGCGGATTTTCGAGGTCGGAATGCCACCACACAGGATTTCCAGCCAGTGGATTACCGTAATCGCGGCCGTTGCTGCGCTCGCCGGGGCGGCGTGCCATCGGGAGGTCGCCGTGCCGCCCATAAAAGAACGGGCGGTTACGTTCACCGACAATTTTTTCGACGTATGGCCGACCAGCCCGACTCGGGCGTTCATTGTCGGCACGCGGGGCAAAGTCCTGCTCACCGAAGACGGCGGGCTGCATTTCAAGCGCGTCGATATCGGCACTGACCTCGCGGTTTTCGGCATTCAGATGGCCGACGATCAGACCGGATACCTTTGCGGACAAGACGGATTGATCATGCGCACCCAGGATGGCGGCAAGACGTGGCATCGCATCAACTCGCGCACCCATCTATTCATCTTCGGACTCTCATTTCCGGATCGGCTGCATGGATTCCTGGTCGGTGACCGTTCGCTGGTGCTCAGCACCACCGATGGCGGCGAGACTTTTCTCAAGCGGCAGTTGGAGCGCATCTTTCCGCCCGAACTTCAGGACTACGCGCTTCCGTATGAAGAGCCCGTCTTCTACAGCACCACCTTCATCGATGACGACCGCGGCTGGATCGTCGGTGAGCTCGGACGCATCTGGGCGACCGTCAACGGCGGCAACACATGGCAGGAGCAGCAGGAATCGCTCGTGCCGCAATGGAAACGTCCGCTCGGACCCAACGACGATCCCCGCTTCAGCGATTTTCTGCTGCCCACGATGTTCGGTGTGTCGTTCCGCGACGCGCAGCACGGCGCGGCGTGCGGACTCGAGGGCTGGGTTGTCGAGACCAGCGACGGCGGCAAGACTTGGGTTTTCGCGCATCAGGCCGACAAACCCGGCGACCCGCCCGATACGATGGTCCCCGGTGCACCACAACTCCCGGCGCGCGATCCGTTGTTCGCGATCGACCTATTCAACCCGGAGCAGGGGATGACGGTTGGCTTGACGGGCACGGTTCTGAGCCTGCAGTCCAACGGTGCTTGGGCGCACGACCCGAGCGTGCCCGCACTGCCGTTTCCGCTGAGCCAGGTGCGTTTTTTCGACGCGCAACACGGATGGATCGTTGGTCTGGGAACAATTCTCTACACTTCGGATGGAGGCAAGACCTGGCGCTTCTGCCAGGGCTAGCCGGCGCGCGCGCGCGCCCCAAGCGGAGAACGCCATGGTTTGGTATCGGTTCGGCGAGTGGCTAATCAAGCGGCGGTTTTTCGTGCTGGTCGCGATCGCCGCGCTGACCGGCTTCTTCGGCTACTATGCGGCGCAAACCCGGCTCGTCACGAGCTTTGGCGATCTGCTCCCGCAAAACCATCCGTTCATCAAGATCGCGCACAAGTACGACCAGTATTTCGGCAGCGTCAACAATGTCACCGTGATGATCGAGGCGCGCGAGGGCACCATCTACACACCCAAGATCCTCGCCAAGATCGTCAAGATGACGGGCGACATGGACCTCGTTTACGGCATCCAGCACGGCTCGGTGCGGTCGCTCGCCACCGCGAGTTTTTTTCGTCCGCTGGCGGGCGGAGTGATACTCAATACCCCTGTGCTGCCGGGCGGCAAGGTGCCGAAGACGCAGAAGGAAATCGACGAGGTTCGTAGCAACGTCCACAAAAACCCGGGCGTGGTATTTGGACGCTTCGTATCGCTAGACGACAAGGCTGCGATAATCGAAGGCAGCTTTCTCGAGTCCCGGCTCGACTATCAGCGTATTTTCAACGAGATCTACAAGATCGTCGTCGATCCTGAAAAAGGACCCGACGTGCGCATCTACGTCGGCGGGCAGCCAATCCTCTACGGCTGGGTTTATCATTATGCGCCGCAGATCTTCCGCATCTTCATTTACACGGTGCTGGCCCTTTGGGTCCTCCTCTATCTGTACTTCCACGATTGGCGCGGCGCGCTGCGGCCGACGATCTCGGGCGTAATCTGCGCGATATGGGGACTGGGGTTTATCCGGCTGATCGGATTCACGCTCGATCCGCTGGTGCTGGTGATTCCGTTTTTGATAACCGCGCGCGCGGTCAGCCATTCGGTGCAGATGCACGACCGATATTACGAGGAGTATTACCGCACCCGCGACAAGAACACCGCGATTTTGTCCGCTTTCTCGGAACTGTTCGTGCCGTCGCTGTCGGGTATCCTTACCGACGCGTTCGGCGTGCTGGTGATCCTGTTGGTGCCGGTGCTGTTTTTGCAGAAGCTCGCGATTACCGCTTCCTTCTGGATCGCCGCGATTATCGTCAGCGAGCTGCTCCTCAACCCGATCGTTTATTACTATCTTGAACCGCCGCGTATCGAGGTGATCGAGCGCCGCGAGCGCGGAATTTTCAAGCGCATGCTGGTTGCTGTAGCGCGGCCGATGCTCGAGCCGCGCGGGCGGAAGATCACGATGGCGGCGACGGCGGCGGTGCTGCTGCTCTGCGCATTCTTCTTCAGCGGCCTGAAGGTTGGAGATCCGTCCTCGCAATCGCCGGTGCTGTGGCCAAATTCGCCTTACAATCATGCGATGGAGAAAATCCAGGACGAATTCGGCGCGATCGAGCAATTCGTTGTCGTCGCCCAACTCAAGAACCGTGATTCGCTTAACGATCCGAAGCTTTACCACGTCATGGATCGTTATCAGCGCTACATGGAAGGCGACCCCGCCGTCGGCCGCACCTTCTCGGTCGCCGACCTGCTCGCCAACGGCGGCTCGGCGCTGAGAGAGTTCGAGCCGAAATGGAACGTCCTGCCGACCACCAAGCGCGGCACCGGGCAACTGCTCGGCGGGCTGCTCGCGGGTGCGTCGCCGCTTTCGACCGCATACATCATCACGCCGCGGCGCGACGCAACCCAGATCACCGTCTATGCCAAGAATCGCGAAGGCGAGAATGTCGAGCGAATCGTGCTCCGCACCGAGCGCTTTTTCGCGGACCCGCGCAACCAGGTAAAGGACGTTAAGTTCAGAATGGCGGCAGGAATCATTGGCGAGCTCGCCGCCGCCAACCAGGAAATAATCGACAACGACCTGCTGCTCAACGTGCTCGCATTTGCGACGATTTACATAATTGTGCTCGTCACCTACCGCTCCTTCATGGCCGGCTTCTATCTGCTGTTTCCGCTCGCACTTGCGAACGCCGCGATCAATGCCTACATGGGAGCGCACGACGTCGGGATCAATATCAACACGCTGCCGGTTGTGACCGTCGGAGTCGGATTTGGAATCGACTACGCGATCTATATCGTGAGCCGGATTATCGAGGAGCTGGCGCTCGGACGCGAATTGAACGACGCGACCTATAATGCGCTCGTCACTTCGGGCAAGGCGGTCGCGTTCACGGCGCTCACACTGGTCGCATCGGTGCTGTTCTGGTACTGGTCAAGTATCCGCTTCGATGCCGAGATGGGTATGCTCCTGGCGGTGTGGATGTTTGTCTCGATGCTGGGCGCGATGACGATATTGCCGGTGCTGATCGTGATGCTCGACCCGAAATTCATCCATCGCGAAAAAGACCGGATCATCGCGTCGCGCCGCCCCGACCTGGCCGAGCGGACGGTCAGCTCGGCCTCGTAGGATGCGCGCGTAAGGTCCGCGAAGGCGATGAAACTCGAACGGCTCGATCACTTTGGGCTCGAGGTCGCCGACCTCGAACGCGCCGAGCGCTTCTACACCGGCGTGCTCGGACTCGCGGTTGCCGCGCGCCTCGGCGACCAGGTGCTGCTTGATTGCGGCGGACAGAACCTGGCGCTGTTCGAAGTTGCACGCGCCGCGATTCCTCCGCAGGCGCGCGCCGCAATTACTGCAAATCCCCTTGGCCGCGGGCATCATGCGTTCCGCGTATCTCGGACGGATTTTGGGGGCGCGAAGGCGCGTCTGACCGCTGCCGGCGTCGAGACCTCGCGGCCCATCGACTGGGGCGATCACGATTGCCTTTATTTTCTCGACCCGGACGGCAATCTGCTTGAAATCGTCAGCTACCGATAGACGGACGACCGCCGCCGCTTTACATAGCTTCGCGCCATCCGATAGCACGGCGCAGAGTGCTCAATAAATCCGCGCGAAGGCCCGAGTCTTGTGGGATGATAACCGGGATGATTCGCATACCCCTCCACTGCCTCGTTGTAAGCGCGATTGTGGCGATCGCCGCGCCAGCGCGGGCGATCGCCGCGATGACGCGTTACGTGGTCGAGCCCGCACAGTGCGAGTTGATAACGTTTGTTGCCGAACCGCTGACGCACTTCCAAAAAAGCGCCGTCGGCAATTTTGCGGTCCGCTCCGGCGAGATTTCCGGCGATCCCGCAAGTCCCGCCTCCGGAGCGTCCGTCAAGCTGGTCTTCGATTCTTCGAGCTATTCCAGCGGCAACACGCGCCTCGACCGCGTCGTTACCCATACGGTGCTCGACTCCGCCGACTATCCCGATATCACGTTCAAGAGCACGGGGCTTCAGGATGTCGCGATCGACCAGACCGGAGCCGGTGGCTCCGCGCTCGTAAACGGCGAGCTGACGCTGCGCGGCGAGACGCGCTCGATGAGCGCGCTGGTGAGCGTCGTGCTGGAGGGGCAGGACGAGCTCGTGGCGCGTGGCGAAGTCACCTTTCGCTACCCGAAGTTCGGACTGCCGGTTCCGGCCGGTTTTCTAGGCCTCTTTCACGCGAGCGACCAAGTAACGGTCAAGTTCCGGATTGTCGCAAAGCGCGCCGCTTCCTGATTCGCGCGAGGGCGGCGTGCGCAGCCGTTGGAGCCTCCGCCGCGCGGGCATGGCGGAGGCTGCGACGATCTATTAGAACTTCCCTTCATGGCGAATTTTACGATTACGCCAAAGGGCGCCAAACCTCCCCTGGCGATCGAGGAACTCGCCGCCGCGATCGATTCTGACGGCGGCGCAGCGATCGCGGCCTATCAGGAGCCAATCGGAGAGCATTGGCACTTGTTCGCCCTGCTGCCGATGGACAGGGTGCGGCCGACTCCGTATCAGCGCGATCTATCGCCGGCGCATCTCAAGCGCATGGTCGAGGTGATGAAAAAACTCGATCGGTTTACCGAGCCGATCGTCGCGGTGCGCTCTGATGGCATATATTTCACGCCGAACGGAAATCATCGCCGCGCCGCCGCGGAGAAGCTCAAATCCAAGCTGATTCCCGCGATCGTCATCCCTGAGCCGGAAGTCGCTTTTCAGATCCTCGCGCTCAACACCGAGAAGGCGCACAACCTGCGCGACAAGGCGCTCGAAGTCATCAGGATGTACCGGGCGCGGATGGCGGCGGACCCCAGCCGCGTGGAAAAGGACTACGCGTTCGAATTCGAGCGCGCCCACTTCATCACGCTCGGAATCATGTACGAGAAGAAGCCTCGCTTTTCAGGCGGCGCGTTCGCTCCTCTGCTCGGCCGGGTCGATAACTTTATCGCCAAGCCGCTCACCGCCGCCTTCGAGGAGCGCACAGAGCGCGCGGCGCAAGTCGAGCGCGCCGACGAATTGTTAATCGAACTCGTCGCGCAAGGAAAAAAACGCGGCCTCGTGCATCCCTATCTCAAGAATTTCATCATGGCGCGCTCCAATCCGCTGACCCGCGCGCGCAAGAACCTCCCGACCTGCAAGGCCGCGCTAGCCAGCCTGCTCAAGTCGCTCGAGGAATTTGATCTTGGCAAGATCAACTACGGACAAATCCGTGACGCCGCCCAAATCGCCGCCGCCACAGTCAGCGACTAACGCCTCTCCGAGTTGGGCCCGAGTTGGGCGCGCCCGCTGAGACGGCATGGTTTGGGTTAGGCGATCGGAGAGACGATCGGCGTCACGGCGAAGCGCAGGATTTTCCATCCGTTACCGACTCGGATTAGAGTGATTTGTATCCCGGCCGCGCCGTTTTGAAAATCCGCATGGCCGAAATACTCGGCCATCACCAGCGCGTTGCCGTTGGGTTCGACGAGAAACCGCGTTGTGCCGTAACTGCCATTATATTTTCTGAGACCTCCCAAGAGGCGGAAGCCCGAAAACACGCTGCGAATTTCGTCGGCGCTTTCCACTGACGCACCAAGTTGGGCGCTGGCGCGTTTCATTAGCGCGCCGGTGTCCCATCTTGATACAACCGCGACGATCGCCGCGTCGGCATATTGATGGCTCTCGAGATTGAGCTGCTTGCTCGTTACTTCGACCATCGCGACCGCTACGGCAAAGGTCAGCAGAACCGCCGCAGAAGCCGCCGCGCAAATGCCAATAATCTTCCGCATGATCATTGCCTCCGAAAAACTGGCTCGCGGCTATGGGAAGGAGCAATTCACGTGCCCGGCATCCGCATCGCACCTGATCCTGTGCATCATTGCGCAACGCTGCGCTCGTCTCGGCAACGCGCCTCACGTCGTCGAGGTTATGTACGGCGATGTCTCACCGCGTCGAAATCCCGATGTTTCAAAATCGGACAGCTTATGTCCCATCAAGGGACGCATTGCACAAGTTTCCGCCTGGTAATCGACGACCACGTTCGCTCGTGCCCGATCGTCGAAGCGCAAGCCACGCGAGATGAAAGCGCCACAAAACGGTTGTGAAAATCCCCGAAGCCAAAACGGCCGACGCTGTTGCGGCGCCGACCGTAAATCGCTCCCTTAAAAAATCCGCGTAATCCGTGAAATCTGCGAATGCTCTTCCTACGCGGCCGCTGGCGCCTGCGCGAGTTCGAACGCTCCCGGTTCCAGTCCTTCCTTCGAGCGCAGGACGATCTTCGAGTCGAGCTTGTGCTCAAGCGCCTCGAGATCCTTGCCGCCCGCATCGTATAGGAAGCGCGCGACTTCCGGGTTGATCTTGACAATTACCATATCGCCGTGCGCCCGCCGGCTCGCCTCGCGATAAATCCCGCGCAGCACTTCGGCGGCGAGTGTCGGCACCGACTTGACCACGCGCCGCCCCTGGCATCGCGGACACTGCTCGGTGAGGAGCGCCTCAAGGCTGTCGCGCGTGCGCTTGCGTGTCATCTGCACCAGACCCAGTTCCGAGATTTTGAGCGCCGAGGTACGCGCCTTGTCGCGGCGCAGCGCCTGCGCCAGCACCTCGCTGACTTTCTTGCGATCGCCCTCGCGCGCCATGTCGATAAAGTCAACGATGATTATCCCGCCGATATTGCGCAGTCGAAGCTGCTTGACGACTTCTTCGGCCGCTTCAAGATTGGTCTTGAGGACGGTTTCGTCCTGATTATGCTTGCCGACGAAGCGCCCCGTGTTGACGTCGATTGCGGTCAGTGCTTCGGCTTGGTCGAAAACCAGATATCCGCCTGACTTGAGCCAGACTTTGCGTTCGAGCGCGCGCTCGATCTGCGGCTCGATATCGAACTTGTCGAAGATCGGCTCCTGCCCCTGATGCAGCATCGCGCGCGATCGCAGCCGGGGCATGTAGGTCTGGATAAACTGCGCGATCCGGCTGTAAGTGTCGGCATCGTCGCACCATAGCCGCTCGACTTCGCTCGAAAACAGATCGCGCACCGTGCGCAGCGCCAGATCGAGATCGCCGTAGAGCATCGTGGCCGGGCGGCTCGACTCGTTGCGCTTGAGAATCGAGTTCCAGGTCTTGGTCAAAAACGTGATATCGCGCTGGATATCGCGCCGGCTGAGCCCCTCGCACGCCGTGCGCACGATAAAGCCGCCCTGCGCCGGACGGACCTCGGCGACCGCCTCGCGCAACCGCGCACGCTCCTCGGCCGACGCGATCCGGCGCGAGACGCCCAGATGATTGCTGGTCGGCGTGTACACGAGGTAGCGACCCGGCAGCGAGATTGAGGAGGTCAGCCGCGCGCCCTTGGTGCCCATCGGTTCTTTGGCTATCTGGACGATAATTTCCTGGCCGCGATGAAGTTGCTGCTCGATCGGCAACCTGCTGCGATTCACCGCCGCGCTGCGCTGATGGCGCCGCCCGCCGCGGCGTCCGCGCCGGCCGCGGCCGCGTCCCGCTTCCGCCGCGCCCTCGGCGGCGGACTCGTCGCTGGAAGCCGCCGCCGCGTCGAGTTCCACCGGTTCGCCGCCACCCTGTTCGGACGCTAATTCGCCGTCCTGCACGGCCTCGGTTGGCAGCGCCTCGTCGGTTTCCACGTCACCTTCGCCAATAACTTCCGCCATCGAGGTGAACGCATCGGCGCCGCCATGAAAATCCGAGACGTGCAGAAAGCCCGCTTTCTCGAGGCCGATATCGACGAACGCCGCCTGCATCCCGGGCAGCACCCGGGTGACTTTGCCCTTGTAGATATTGCCGGCGAGTCCGCGATGCGCCGTGCGTTCGAGATAGAACTCGGCCAGCGAGTTGTCTTCCAGAAGCGCCACGCGCACTTCGAGCGCGCTGGCGTTGATTACAATTTCACGTTTCACTTGGAATTTCTTCTATCGCGGGCGGCGCGGGTTTTTCATATCGCGGTTCCGAAACTTTCACATGGGCAAGGCGGCGCGAGCGCGGCGTGCGATTGTGCTCGCTCCCGCATCGGCACCGCTTCGTTAACCCGCTTTCCGCCGCCTGCACCTCTTGGCGGATCATACGGAGCACGTTGCTTGGGCGCAAGATAATCCCGAATATCCTTGATTTCACGGGCTTTTCACACTGACCGGACTTGACAGCGCTCTCCCGTGCCAGTACGAGATTTATGATGGCTTCCGCCGCGCACACATTAGCGGTACCACTTTCAGGCCCGAGCCTACTCAATTCCAAAGTCCTGATCCTGAACCGCTCCTACTTGCCGGTCCATGTGACCTCGGTAAAGCGCGCTTTCGCGCTCCTTTACCAGGGCGTCGCGCGCGTGGTTGACGATCAGTACCGCACCTTCGATTTCGATTCCTGGCGCGATCTCGCCGTCGAAATCCACCACGAGCGCCTCGGCGTCATCGGTGGCTTTATCCGCGTTCCGCGCGTGTTGCTGCTTACCGCCTATGAGCGCGTCCCCAAGCGCCACGTGCGTTTTTCGCGCTTCAACATCTTCGCCCGTGATAACAATACCTGCCAATATTGCGGCCGCCGCTTACCTCGCACCGAACTCAATCTGGACCATGTGATGCCGCGGTCGCGCGGTGGCACCTCGACCTGGGAGAACATCGTCTGCTCCTGCCATCACTGTAATCGCCGCAAAGGCGGACGGACTCCGGAAGAAGCCTCGATGGCGTTGATTCGTAGGCCGCGGCGGCCCGAATGGACGCCGTTCAGCGCCGAGATGTTTTCGCTCAGGCGCTACCGGGAGTGGATGCCGTTTCTGTCGCAGGTCGATAGCGCCTACTGGAACACCGAGCTGATTCAGGACTAACCTCCTGGTCAGCCATGCCCGAAAACCACTAGTCCTCGGGCCTGTTTGCTCTTATCCACACGACCTGTTGGGGCGTACACTTGATCGCGGCTCCAAGGTCTGGGATAAGCATTCCATTAGTGGTGGTGTGGTGGAGGCGTCGGTAGCATGCGTCTTAAAAGCCTTGAGTTGGTAGGCTTCAAGTCCTTTTTCGATTCCACGTCGATCGGTTTCGCGCCGGGAATCACCGCCGTGGTCGGTCCAAACGGATGCGGCAAGTCCAACGTGGTTGACGCGATCCGATGGGTGCTCGGCGAGCAGGCGCCTACCCGGCTGCGCGGCAAAAGCACCGAGGACCTGATCTATATCGGCAACGACCAGAATCCCGCCGCCGGGATGGCGGAGGTTTCGCTCGTGCTGGAAGCCGAAGAGGGCAGCCTTCTGCCCGAGCCTTACTCGGCGCTGAGCGAAGTCGCTGTGACGCGGCGCGTCTATCGCTCTGGAGATTCGGAATATCTGCTCAACAAGATTCCCTGCCGATTGAAGGACATCACCGAGTTCTTCATGGCCGCGCAAATCCACAGCCGCGGATACTCGCTTATCGAACAGGGCAAGATTGAAGAGATTATCCAGGCCAAGCCGCACGAGTTGCGCTCGATGATTGAAGAAGCCGCCGGTTTGTCGCTCTTCAAGGGACGCCGCGAACTCTCCGAACGCAAACTCGAACGCGTCAAGGAGAATCTCTCGCGCCTGAACGACGTGCTCAGCGAGATCGAGCGGCAACTTAATTACGCGCGCCGGCAGGCCAAAAAGGCCGAGCAGTACAAAGTCATTCGCGCCGAGCTGTCCGAGCTTGAACGGCTCTCCGCCGCGCGCCGATTGCTCGAATATCGCGCCGCCTTCACAACTGAGAGCGCGCTGGCCGGCGAACTTGCAGCCTCGGGCGAGAACGCGCGCGCCCAATCCGCGGCGCTGCAAACCGAGGCCGAGGCCGCGCAGACTGCCGCGCAATCCGCGCGCACGGAGCTATCCGCCGCCGAGCGCGAGCTGCAGAATCTCCACGCTGGCGCCGCCGAACGCACGCGCACCCGCGATTTTCTTGCCCGCCGCCTCGAGGCGATCGCCGCCGCCGAGCCCGCCCTCGCCGCGCAAATCGCCGAGCTGGAAGATCACGCTACGATGGCGCGCGCGGCGCGCGCCGCAGCCGGCGCGCGCCTGGCCCGCGAAACCGCGGCCGGAGAATCAACCGGCGAGCACGCGCTCGTCGCTCTGGCCGCCAGACTCGAATCCGCCCGCCGCGCGCTCAAAGATTCCGAACGTCGCGCCGAAGATCTCAAGGACGATCTCTCCGAAATTATCCGCGAGGCCGCCGTGATTCGCGGCCGGCTCGGCGATCTGGCTGGCGAACGCGCCGAGCTCGAAGAACGCCTCGCCGCCCATCGCGACGCCGAGCCCGCCCTTGCCTCGCGCGGCGCGGATTGCGCAGCGGCGCTCGCCGCCGCCGAGCGCGAACTCGAACGCGTCCGTACCCAAGTCGCCGCGCTTGAAAGCTCCGCACGCGACGCCAAAGAACGCGAAATCGAGTCCCGCGCCGCACTCGAACATCTCGTCGGCCGCGTAACCGCGCTGGGCGCCTCCGTCGCGTCCGACTCCGCCGCCGCCGTTCAATCCGACGCGGAATCCGCCGATGCCGCGCGGCGCCTCGGCCTCGTGCTCGAATCGATGAACGGCGACGGCCCTAGAAGCCAGCCGCCCTGGCTGCGCGACGTGCTGCGCGCGCCCGCCGAGATCGCGGCCGCACTCCACGCCGTGCTCGGCGGTGAACTCGAGTCGGTCGTCGCCGAATCGCCGGCGTTTGCGCTGCGCGCGATCGAAATCCTCAAGGAGACCCGCGGCGGGCGTCTGAGCTTCGTTCAGGAACCTGACACCGCCGTCGTCGCGCATCCCGCGATCGAAGCACCCGGAGTCGCCGGACGCCTGCTCGACATGCTCGAAATCGATCCGCGCTACCGGCACGTCGCCGAGGCGATGCTCGGTCACGTGATGGTGGCCGACGATCTGAATTCCGCGATGGCGGCTTCGAATCTCAACGGTCACGGAACCCTGTTCGTCACACGCGACGGCGATATTTTGAATCCCGGCCGGATGATCATTGGCGGCAGCGCCGATTGGACCGGAGCGGCGGCGCGCGCCGCCGAAATTGCCGCGCGCGAAAGCGCGCTTGCCGAGCTTGCCCGCGCCGAAGACGAACATCGCGCGGCCGCCGCGCGGCTCGACGAGAATCGTGCGGCGCGCGAAACCGCCGACGCTGCCCTCCAAGCGGCTCGTGCCGCGGGCCGTGGCGCCGAGCGCGTCCTCGCCGACGCGCGCGCCGCCGTCGC
>JAJZAG010000089.1 GCA_021799555.1 Deltaproteobacteria bacterium
GCCTTTGGTGAGCGGCACGATATGCTTGTACATGAGCGGCTCGCCGCCGCAGATCGAGACGAGCGGCGCGCCACATTCCTCGGCCGCGCCCAAAGATTCTTCGAGCGGCATCATGTCACGGATCGACTCTTTGTACTCGACGATCCTGCCGCATCCGACACAGGCCAGATTGCACGCGTGCAGCGGCTCGAGCATCAGCACGAGCGGAAAGTATTTCTCGCCGCTGCGCTTCTTCTTGCTCATGTAGCGGCCGAGATCGATCATTTGCTTAAGCGGCATCCGCATTCTAGTCAGTGCTCTCCAAGTAGGTACGGAAAATGTTCAGGCGACAGCTTTGCCGCCAGCGTTATCGGTTCTGATTTCCTCGCCAAACAGCCAGCCCGCAACCATCGCAACCGCGCTTTCGGGATCGAGCGGCCGATTCTGCATCATGAAGAGATGCTCGATCAGGATTCCGTTAAGCGCCGAGAGCAGAAATCCCGCCGCCGCTTCGGCCGTGAATCGGCGGCTGCATAGATTGCGCTCCTGCCCGCGCGCGATCAGTTCCACCAGCATCGCGCGGTAGCCCGAATAAAGCTTCAGCACCTGGTCACTCAGACCCTCGGCGAAATGCTGATCGTGCAACATTTGCGCAATAAAGAACCGCACCGAGCTCGCATTGTCGCGCACGAACAACAGATAGAACTCGACCAGTTTCTGGATCTGCGCGCGCTCGTCAAGAGCGCCCGCCTCTTCAGCGAAATCGATAAAGTACGGCTCAAGCAGGCGGTTGAGCACCGCGACAAACAATTCTTCCTTGGTCTTGAAGTGCCAGAAAATCAGCGCCTTGCTGACTCGCGCCTCGCGCGCCACTTCCGACATCGAGGTCTCGTGAAAGCCGCGGCTCGCGAACAGATGCATCGCGGCCTTCAGGATCTCGTCGCGGGAGTCCTGCGAACCGGGACGAATTTCAGGTGCGCCCACCTTTGCCTGAGATAAGCTCATATCGATCCGAGGGCGATCCAACCGCCCAAAAGTCTGCACGACTCGATCCTCAAACCGCAGGGTTCCGAGATTGGCAATTCCCGCAGTTTCCGTTTCGCAGCCTGAATCCTGTTACGACAGACCTCTCGCCAAGCGCATGTCCGACGGCCATCAGGACGGTAAGTCAGACCCATAATGCCTGCTAACCATTCGGTCAATCGTCACTCTAGCGGCAGATTTGCGATATTTCAAGACCGGCAGTCCGATCGGTCAGGAAAAAAATCGATTCGGATCCTTAACGAAATGCGATGACGAGCTATGACACGCTATGACCACCACGCGCCGGAGGCGGTCATACGGTAACTGCGATTTGAGCACCCTTGCGAGCGGACGACTCACGCGCGGCTATCGTCAAGGCAAGGGCGGCGCGAGCCTCTTTGAGATTGGATGCTACAATCGAGCAGTCCCGTCCGGCTGTGATAGCATGCTCAAAGTCCTGAGCGATCGCGGAAAACCAAGTCGAATGATAGGAGTCGTCTGCAATATCGGCAACGGAGAGATCTTCACCGTGGCCGTTGCGGCCCGTAAACGTCACGCGATTGCCCTCAATTTCGAGCATCCCGCCTTCGCCGTATATCAGGGCGGAAGTTCTGCGGGCGGGTCCGCGCCACGATAGATGCGCTCGCGCGAGGCGGCTGTTGGGAAACTCGACGCGCAGGTCTGCGACGTCCTCGATCGCGCCGGTGTCCGGCGCAGCGCCCGGCGCAAGGAGGGACGCGGAGATTGCGCTCGGGGCGTCGCCGCCAAACAGCCACTGCATCAGGTAGAAAACGTGCCATCCGTGATCGAGCAGAATACCACCGCCGGTGCCACGCCCTGCGCGCCACGCGGTTCCGGCTCCGGAAGCACCGGCGGGCTCGGCGCGGATTCGATCGAGCGAGATGAAGCGGACGGCGCCGAGACGCCCCTGGTCGATCATGCGCCGCGCGAGCGCATAGGCGGGCGCATACTTCCAGTTATGCACGCACATCAGCACGCGTTTTTTTTCGCGCGCCAGGGCGGCAGCCGCGTCGAATTCCTCGAGCGTCAGGCACATCGGCTTTTCGACGAGCACGTGCGCGTTCGCCTCGAGCGCGGCGCGCGCCGTCGCGGCGTGAAAGGCGGGGGGGCTTGCGATATCGACGAAGTCGAGCGCCTCGCCGTCGAGCATCAGCTCCAGATCGTCATAGACTCGGACGTTCTTGATCAGGCGAATCGCTTCATGGCGGCGCGCGGCGACCGGGTCGTGCACGACGCCGATATTTATCGTCTCGCGCGCCGCCCATCCGGGCAGATGCGCGCGTGCGGCAACCTCACCAAACCCCGAAATCGCTCCGCGCAGTTTCACACCGAAGCTTGTACAGCTTCCGCACTCCGCTTGGGAGAGGCGAGCGGCACGGAGCACTCAATCTTCAAACAATTCGCCGGTTGCGGCGCGGGTCGCGAGCACCAGAGCCGATGCGCCGAGCGTCGCGACGACGATCGCGCTGAGCATGTGATGCGCATGCACGCCAAATGGACCGAACATCCATCCGCCGATCACTCCACCCACCAGCCCGAGCAGCAGGTCACCGACGAATCCATAGCCGTCGCCGCGAATCATTTTTCCCGCGAGCCATCCCGCGACAAGACCGACAATTATCGAAGAGATCATAGCGATCCACTCCCCTGCGAGTTCTGGATCGAACTGCCAGCAAGAGTGCTGCCACGAAAAATCCCAATTGGCTTGGGGACAATATAGGGCCGCCGATGCCGCCTTGCGGCTGCATCCCGCCGTCCGTTTACTGCATCGCGCCGGGCGCGCGGATCATTCCTTCAGACGTACGCCGCGGCGACTCGCTCGAGCATCCGCGGCATCGTGTCGGGGGTGAAATCCGACAGGCCAACCACGAATCGCGACACGCCAGTCTCGGCAAAGCGCGCGAGCTCGGACTGGACCTTGGCGCGATCGCCCTGGATATAGCCCATCACGGTAATATCGAGCCGCGCGAAATCGCGGCCGGCGGCGGCGCATTCGCGTTTGAGTTCGGCCAGCTTTTCGCTCATGAACTCCGGCGTCACTCGAATCGGACACCATCCGTCGCCCCACTTCGCAACGCGCTTGAGCGCGTTCTTGTCGAGGCTACCGATCGACACGAGCGGACCATTTTTTTGCGCGGGCTTGGGCGAGCATCTGACTGAGGGAAATTTGACGTACTTGCCGTCGAACGCGGCTTCGTCGTGGGTCCACAACTCGCGCATCGCGGCGATATATTCGCGCGTCTGCGTCCATCGCTTCGGAAAATCGACCGCGAATAGATCGCATTCCTCGCGCAGCCATCCCGCGCCGATTCCGAAAATCACCCTGCCGCCGGAAAACGCGTCGAGCGTCGCGATCTGATTCGCGAGCGCGACCGGGTGATGCTCCGGCACGAGACATATCCCGGTTGCGAGTTTGAGCGACTTGGTCACGGCGGCGGCCATGCTGAGCGCGACGATCTGATCGGCCATCGAGAAGTAGATCGGCGGAATATCGCCGCCGCCGGGAAATTTGGTCGCGGGATTTGCGGGAACCGCGGGATGCTCCGGGATCCAGACGGATTCGTAACCGAGGGATTCCGCGATTCGCGCGAACTCGCCCGGGTTTCCATTGCGTCCGCTGAACGGGGTAAGTAGTCCGATTTTCATGGCGCGCTCCTGCAAGCAGTCCAGGCTCCCGCGACGCGAATCGCGGCTATGTCCAGCCGAAGAAATCGCGGGCCGGAACGAAGCGGCCGACGCCGGCGGCGCGCGCCGCTAATTCGTCGATTTCCTGATCTCCTACCATCGTCGAGGACTTCAGGTCCACCCCGTAGAGTTCCGCCAGTTCGGTGATCATGCCGCCTTTGGGCTTGCGGCAGGGGCAATTGTCGGCATCGTCGTGCGGGCAAACCTTCCACGCGGTGACGATATCGCCGAGCTTGCGATCGAGATCCTCCATCGCGGCTTCAAAGGCCGCCATCGTGAAGCGTCCGCGCTTGATCTTGGACTGATTGGTGACAATGAAGATCAGATGATCGTGCATCGGAGCGAGTTTCTCCGCGACGCCGGGCAGCAGATCGATCGCGATATTGCCGCGCGCATCGACGGGCAGTTCGCGCGACTCGTCGATCCTGACTAGCGTGCCCGCGAGATCGAGGAACAGTGCGGCGTTGCCGTTTTCGTTCATCGCTGAACCCGGCGGAACCTCAGGCGGCGCGCCAATCGACGTGATCGCGAACCTCGGCGAAGACCTCGTCAAGGATCGCGACGCCGGCCTCGGCCTGCGCCTCGGTAATCACGAGCGGGGGGTTGATCCGGATGCGCGGGAAGTAGCTCATCGTCACGAGGCCGCGTTTAAGCGCCTCTTTGAAGATGTGCTCGGTGACCTTTTTGCCGAGCAGCTCTTTGGTCTTTAGATCGCGCACCAACTCGATGCCAATCAGCAATCCTTTGCCGCGCACGTCGCCGATAAATTCGTACTTCTCCTGAAGCCGACGCAGCCGCGATAGTATCACCGCGCCGACCTTGCGCGAGTTCTCGACCAGATGCTCGTCGCGAATGGTTTTGAGAGTCTCCGACACGGCGACCGCCGCGAGTGGATTTCCACCGTAGCTCGAGGACGAAGCGCTGGGCTTGCCGAAGGGCTCCGCCTTGCCGATCTCTTCGCTGAGCAGCACGCCCGAAACCGGGAAGCCTGAACCCATCCCTTTGCCGATCGTGATCGCGTCCGGTGCTACACCGCTGTGTTCGACACCCCACATTTTTCCAGTGCGGCCGAATCCGGTGATCATCTCGTCGGCGATCAAAAGCGCACCCAGGTCTTTTGCCAGTGACGCGATTGCGGGCAGCCAGTCGTCAGGCGGAATGACGTTGCCGGCAGTGCCTTGCATCGGTTCGACGAGAATCGCGGCTACCTCTCCGGCCGAGGAATTTTTGATTTGCTGGCGAGCGAAATCGACGCAGGCGAGACCGCACGACGGATGCTCAAGCTTGAAGGGACATCGGTAGCAATCCGCATAGGGAACCTGATAGCGGCCGCCGGGAAGCGGCCCGTAACCCTGCTTGGATTCGTCGCCGACGAGGCCGAGCACGCCCATCGTCTTGCCATGAAAACCGCCCCAGAAAGCGACGACTTCGTGCTTTTTGGTATAGGAGCGCGCCAGGCGCAGGGCGGCTTCGACGGCCTCGGCGCCGCCGCTATAGAGATGCGACCGCTTGAGCTTCCCCGGCGCCGCGTCGCTCAGCAGCTTGAACGCTTCGGCGCGCTCGCGGGTCGCAAAGGTTCCGACGGTCAGACGCGCGGCCTGCTTGGCGAGCGCAGAGGCCATCCGCGGATGCGCATGTCCGAGACTTGCAACGGCAACCCCGGCGAAGAAATCGATGTAGGTGTTGCCGTCGGCGTCGGTCAGGCTTGCGCCCTCGCCGTGGTCGAATGCGACGCCTGCAAGCAGGGAGATACGCTGGCGGCCGGGCGCTATATGGCGCTGTTCTTGGTCGAAGATCTCGATCGATTTGGGTCCGGGGACCACGGTGCGAATTGAGGGTAGTTTGCCGTTGGATGCCATCAGCGCGTACGCGTCGAATACCTTTTTATTCAGATTTGAACGATTCCCGGTCCGGGCGTTTTCAGATGGTATGCGCCGCCGGGCGCGGACGCGAGAGGATCGCAACCGCGCGGCGCGCGATCGCGCGTGCGGCCGCTGTCCGCACCCTGCTGTAGCTGGGCCAGTCGTTAAAGTCGATTATCGCGAAGCGTTCGCCGTTCAGGACGGCGTCGCCTCCCCACGCTTCGAGGCCAAGCGCACCTGCGGCGGATTGTCCGGCGTCGGCCAGCGCGCGGACGGCGGCCTCGGGCACTTCGCCTGACTCCGCCAGTGCGGAAAAATAAATTCCGCCGCTGACGCCGTAAAACTTGATCAGTACGCCGGAGTATTCCTGCTGAACATAAGCGAAGCGGATTCCGCGTCGCGCAAAAGATTGAAGCCGCGCCTCGATCTCCTCGCGTCCGACCGCGCGTCCAACGTCTTCCGGACCGAGCGCATGGAGGTCGCCGCGCTTGATATAGACGGGGACGGTTAGATCGACCCCCGCAAGCGCGCGTGGATCGAGCGCTGCTCCGGTCGCGACCAGCGCTCCCGCCGGAGTCGGCACCCCGGCGCGGGCGAGACCGGGAGCGAGCAGATCTCGATAGCAATTGCGGATCGCGAGCGCCGAATTGATCGCTTTGGCGCCCGCGCGCTCGGCTTCGGCGAGCCGCTTAAGCGCGTTTTCGCTCTGGCACATCGCAAGGATAATATCCGGCGCAGCATCGGCCGCGCCCGATGAGGCCGCGAACCGACGCGCATCGATCGATTCCGTTGCGAAGCCCTCGCGCGCAAGCTCGGCCAACGCGAGATCGAGAATCGCGGCGTCGGCTGCCACCTTACCGGGTGAAAACTCGGGTTCGCGATAAATTCCGAGCGCTCGATAGCTCATCGAAGATTCTCCACTTGGCGCCGCGCGGCCTCGAGGTCGGCGGCTTCGTCAATATCGATCGCATCCGTGACCTCAATCGCGCGCAGCCGATATCGCTCCGCCACCAGCATCGCCAAGAAATCGCGCATCGCCGCAAGTTTCCGCGCCCGCGCTTTTGCGGCGAGCGCGAAGATCGCGGTTGGCATCCAGTACAGGCCGGCCGTCACAAGCGGGGCGAGCCGTGCGCCGATTTCCTCGATCAACCCCGAAGCGGCCACGCGCGTGAAAAGCGGCCGCTTATCGCCGCGCCATTTTACGACCGCCAGCGCGCCGTCGCAGTTACCGCTAGCGGTCGCCGCTTGTGCTTCACTTGCGAAGCGCGCAAATTCGCCGCGCGGCAGAATCGCGTCAACTGTCGCGAGCAGAAAGTGGCCCGGCCCAAGCGACTCTCCAACCGTGAACAGCGACTCCATCGATGACGCCGTGTCGCGCACGATCAAGCTAAGCTCCGGTGGCAATGCCAGATTTCCGACGAGCGCGGCGGTCTCGCTATTTATGACCGCGCTCACGCCGCGCGCGCCGACCTCGAGCATCGCGCGCGCCTGCCGCACCAGCATCGGCACACCACCAACTTCGACGAGCGGCTTGGGGATCCTCGCACCGCCGGAGGCACGCAATCGTTCGCCGCGTCCGGCCGCGATTATGGCGCCTTGGAATGCGCTCACAGCCGCAGCTCCGTCAGTTCCGCGAGGTCGGTCACGATACAATCCACTGACGCCGTTTCGCCATCGCGCGCGCTATGATCTGCGCCGGCAACGCCGAGAGGATCAGCGGCTGGCCGATACCAAACCGACCTCAGACCGAGCCTCCGCGCGGGCGCACAGTCCTTTTCGAGCGAATCACCGATCATCGCGGCTTGGTCTGGCGTCGCTCCGAGCAATTTGAGCGCGGCAGTGAAGATGCGCGGGTCCGGCTTCTCGAATCCGATCCGCGCAGAGTCCGCAATCGCGCTTATGAACGGCGCCATCCCGGCTTCGGCAAGCACACGCTCGAGATTTCCATACCAATTCGAGACGACTCCGATTTTATACCGCGGCGCGAGCGCCGCCAGAACCGTCCGGCCGCACTCCATTCCGCGGCGTGACTCTTCGACGAAAAGCACGGTAATTTGCTCGACTGCGCGATGGCGTCCGCGCGAATCAAGCGCGCCGAGCTGGCCGCGCACGCGCTCCGGACCGGCGTTCGCAAGGAATTCAATCTGCTGTCCGACTATCATCCGTACCAATTCAACGAAACCGAAGCGTTCGACGACGCGCCGGGCGCGCGAGGCGGCTTCACTTGCATGGCGATAGGCGGGATCAAGCTCGCAACGGACGAGTTCAAGTCCAGCCGTGCGATATTGCGCCACAAAGCGGTCAAGCCAGTACAAGGGACCGTCGAGGGTAGCGCCAAAGTCGAATAGGAGCGTTGAAACCATTTCGGCCGATTATCCGCTGACAGAAACCCGAGTTTACCAGCGCGCCAGTGTCGTCACTAGGCAACTTTTGGAAGGAATGCCTCGTTCGAGAAGAATTAATCGATTTGACACGACTCTGTTCGCACCGTAAACCCTTCGCCTGAGGTGATCATTTGGCGCACCGGGGGCGTCGATAGGTTAGAAATTATGAGCGCCGGGAACAAAAGAATTGTGCAAGATGCACGGGATGCGCGGCGCCGCGGTTCTCATAACCATGCCCGTCGGTGGAATCAAACGTCGCAGCGCAATTTCGCGCCGGTCAGATTCAGAATCCGCCATGGCGTCCGTGCAAAGAATCCTCGACTATTCGCCAGCGCGGAGAGGCCAGTGACATGACCAACCTCACGGCGCTAAGTGCGTGGCGATACAGTGCTGGAGCATCTGCGAGGATCTCTGCGATATCGCCACGTGCTCGGCACGAGTTGGGATGCCCAATCACGCGCGCAACCATCCAGGAATTACCGGGATTTTGACGTGGTGGCTCGACAGGTTCGCCTATCCGCCCGGGGATATTGTTCTTCCGGCATCAAGGTCGTTTTATCTTGGCTATAACAAGACGAAGCTCAATAAATGGTGCGCGTAACTGCGGCTGAGCTTGGCGATACGATGATCTTCATCGAATATGACTCGCTGAGCTTGCCTGCCAATTTGCCGATCGCTTTCATCATCGTCGAATGCCGGAGCCTGACAGAAAGCCACGTCCCACGGACACGGCCAGCACCCAAAATCGCGATACCAAAAACTTGGTAGCCTGGATGGAATGGTGGCTCAAACAGCAACGCTGATATAAGGGGGCAAGTTCTAGAAGAAGGTCTTCTAGCTCTAGTGTTACGAGCATGTTACGCTTGACCATACGGACAGGACCGCGCAATAACCGGGTTTTATAAAAGTGCCTATAGAAACGGCCCTAATCGCCGCTCCTTCGCGCGCCGACAACCGGATCTTCGGTCGCCCGTTGCTCGAACGCTTAATCATCGCGTGCGAGCGCGCTGGGATACGACGGTTTTGCGTGGAAGCGCCGCAGGACCGCCGCGCGGAAATTGAAGCTTCGCTCGGTCGCTATAGGAGCCATCCGGCAGTAACCCTTGTCGAAGATTTCCAACTTGAGTCGATGAAAATGGCGCGCCTCAATTCGAGCGCGGACTGTATTTCGCTGTCTGGAAACCTGGTGTTCTTCAAGTCCCAGCTTGATCGCCTGCTCGCCGAAGCCACGAAAAGGCCTGGCAATGTAGTCAGGATGACGACCTCCGACGCTGACCACAGCGGTGAAATCGCAGCCGGCCCGTGCGCCCAATTGCTGCGCCGCGGCGGGATCAATGCCGAGCAGTTGCGCACACCTGCCGGCGACCTGCCGTTTGCCTTGAACGGGCGCCCCGAAGATCGCGAAGAAGCCGAATTGCGCCTGGCGCGCTCGCTGCCCAAGGAGACCGCTGCCAAGGACGCGCCGATGGCGCGGATGTTCGATCGGAAACTCTCCTGGCGTCTGAGCCTCCATCTTGCGCGGACGCAAATCACTGCAAATCAAATCACGATCGCCAATACTTTCTTCGGTCTAGCGTGCGGATGGATGTTTGCGATTCCATCCTATTGGTGGCGGGTCGCCGCGGCCGCGCTGTTCCTGTTCTCGACGATGATTGACGGAGTTGATGGCGAAGTCGCGCGCCTCAAAATGAGCGAGAGCAATTTCGGCGGCAAGCTCGACGTGCTAACCGACAATATCGTCCATGTTGGGGTATTCATCGGGATCTTCGTGGGCTGCTACCGCGCGAGCGGAAGCAGCGTGTATTTGTGGCTGACAATTTTAGTCTTGATCGGGTTTGGAGCGTGCTCGTATGCTACCTACCGAGCGTTTTCGCTGCGCGGCGAGATCGCGGAACAATGGCTCGAATCGCTGGATCGTTGGAGTGGGCGGGATTTCGCCTACCTATTGGTAGTGTTGGCGATAATCAACCGGCTCGAATGGTTCGCGTGGGGGACCGCGTTCGGAACCTATGTTTTCGCGTTCGGCCTCTTATGGCTCGTGGCGCATAAACTGCCCGACAAGATGCAAGCGCAAGCGCGGCAAGTACTTGCGGGTAAATAAGCAAAATTAGTCGGAGGGCGCATGAACAAAAAACCCCGGATCCTGCTGGTACAACCTACGACGGTTCACCTCGATGGCACCCCGCATAAGACGCGGTGGCGGCTGATCATGGGACTCATGATTCCATTGATGGCCGGATTGACGCCGGACGATTACGACGTGACGCTGTGCGACGAGCGCTTGGAGGACATAAATTACGACGGCGGATGGGATCTGGTCGGGATGACGACGACGATCGGCGCATCGCTGCGCGCCTATCAACTCGGCGACGAATTCCGCAAACGCGGAATCCCGGTGGTCTTCGGCGGATTCCACGCGACGCTTCAGACCGACGAGGCGCTCCACCATGCCGACGCCGTTGTGCAGGGCGAAGCCGATCTCGTGTGGCCCGAGCTCTTGCAGGATTGGCGCGACGGTAAACTGAAGCAGGTCTATAAGTCCACCAAGCTGCACGATCTGAAAAACCTGCCGCGCCCGCGCCACGAGCTGCTCAAGCTCAACCGTTATCTGTTCAAGGCGGTCCCGGTCCAGGCCAGCCGTGGATGCCCCTACCGATGCTCGTTCTGCGAGATTCCGGTGTTCTATGACGGCGCCTACCGGACCCGGCCCATCGAAGACATCGTCGAGGAGATGAAGGAGATCATCAAGATCACCGGGTTCCGGCGTTTTCAGTTTATCGACGATCAGATCACCGGCAAGCATAAGTTCGCGCGCGAGCTGTTCAAGGCGCTCGAACCGCTAAATATCCGCTTCTCGTGCCTATGGACAATCAACTCAAATCATGACGACGAACTGCTCGACCTGGCGGCGAAGGCCGGCATCTTCCACGTCAATATCGGAGTCGAGTCGATCAGCCAGGATTCGCTCCTCTCGATGAACAAGATTCAGAACCACGCCAATCAGTACAAGAAGCTTCTGAAAAAGCTCGAGAAATATGGAATCTACTACTCGCTGAACTTCCTGTTCGGACTCGAAGAAGACAAACCTGCAATCTTCGATGAAACGATGAAGTTCCTGCACGAAGTCCGCGCCCCGGAAGCGTTCTTCAACACGGTCACGCCGCGGCGCGGCACCCCGATGCGCACGCAGCTCGAGAACGAAGGGCGCGTGATCATCCCCGACGCCGATCTCTATACCAACAACTTCCGCTGCATGTTCGTGCCCAAGAACATGTCGCCGCAGCAAGTCGAAGAAGGCGTATGGCGCTGCACGAAGGAGTTCTACTCGATCAAGTCGATGCTGAAGCGGCTGTTGCTCCCGCCCAACAAATTCACCTGGCAGGGTCTGACCGAGAACATGCTCTTCTGGTACGGCGCCAAGCGCCAAATCGACCCGGTCGATTATTATTAGAGATCAGGCTGGGAAATTGATGCGCAAACGGCCGCGGGAGTGTTCCCGCGGCCGTTTGCTAATTGCGCGTGTGGAATGCGACGCCCCTCATCTTTGCCGTCTGCTTCCACTCGTGTGCTTTCGTTGGTGGCGAGATTCCTCGCGATTCGCGCGACACGCGAGTTCATCTGCACGGCGCGAAGTCGGTATTGGATCGCGCTGAGCGGCAAAGGTCGCAAGGAATCGCGCGCTCGGCGCG
>JAJZAG010000090.1 GCA_021799555.1 Deltaproteobacteria bacterium
GCTTCGACCGCGCCGACGATTCCGTCGCGGACCGCGACGGTCTGTCCGATGTCGAAGCTGCCGAGCTGGCGCGCGACGGCGAAGGCCAAATCCAGGTCGCGAAGCTGTCTCTCCGATGGTTCGGGTCCGGCGGCGAGGCCGGGATGCGCGAGGCAGTTTTCGACCATCGGGACCGGATCGATCACCGGAATTCCTTCCGCTTCGATTTCGGCGGCGACACCGCGCAGGACGGCGTCGTCGCTCATGCGGCCGAGTCCGGCAAGCATTTTGATTGCGCGGGCGTCGGGCGCGAACGAATCTTTGAGACGTTCGCGCGAGATACCGCCCGCCATCGCGACCGCGCTTACTTGTGCGCGGCGAAACGCATCGATCATCCTTTCGAGCTCGCCGACCTTGATCCATAAGATTTGATCGACGTGCGATTCGAGTTCGGGACGCGTTTCGCGCAGATGGGCGACCGCGATCACGCGGGAGCCACGGCGCCGCGCCGCATCGGCGACTTCGAGTGGAAAGACTCCGTTGCCCGCGATTAGTCCGAGATTATTCACGCGCGCGGCCGACCACGCCCCGCTCCGAGGCGGTGATAAAATCGACCATGCGGCGCACTTCCGGCACGCCGCCGTGTTCCTTCAGAGTTTGTTCGATTGCTTCCGAGCGCAGGAGACTGGAGTAGAAAAGGGTGCGCACGGCGGCTTTGAGGGCCGCTATGATCTCAGGCGCAAAACCCCGGCGTTGCAGTCCGATTACGTTGATTCCGACCAGCCGCGCCCTGTCGCCCGCGACCATCGTGTACGGCGCAACGTCCTGCGCCGCCTTGGCGCCCGCAGCGAGGATCGCATGCGTGCCGATCCGGCAGAACTGATGCACTCCGCACATCCCTTCGATATTCACCCAGTCCTCGATCACGCAATGTCCCGCAAGCTGGGTCGAGTTGACGAGGATGCAATGGTCGCCGATCTGGCAGTCGTGAGCGACATGGACATAGGGCATCAGCAGCGAGTGATTGCCGATCCGGGTGACCATGCCGCCGGCCTCGGTGCCGCGATGAATCGAGGTGAACTCACGGAAGGTGTTGGCGTCTCCGATTTCGAGGGTTGAGGGTTCGCCGCGGAATTTCAGGTCGGGTGTCGCAAGGCCAATTGCGGCGAACGCGTGAAAATGGTTGCGCCTGCCGATAGTCGTATTGCTTTCGATGATTGCGTGCGCGCCGATTACCGAATCCGCGCCAACACGGACCTTTGCTCCGATCACCGCGCCGGGACCGACTTGAACGGATGAATCGAGTTCCGCGCTGCGGTCGATGACGGCGGAAGGATGAATCTGGCCGGTTATCTTACTTCCTCCTGGACTTCCATCGCGGACAGCTCCGCTTCCGCAACCGTTTCATCGCCGACCCTCGCGATTGCCTGCATCTTCCAGAGCGGGCGGTGGTACTTGAGGATCGTTACTTCGAGCGTGAGTGAATCGCCGGGTACTACGCGGCGGCGCAGGCGCACCTTGTCGAGGCCGGTCAGCATGAAGAGGCGGCCGGGATCGGCGTCCGCGCGGCTGAGCGCGAGCAGCGCGCCCGATTGCGCCATCGCTTCGACGATCAGCACGCCAGGCATCACGGGAAAACCCGGAAAGTGGCCGACAAAGAACGGCTCGTTGAAGGTCACGTTTTTCAGGGTCATGATTCGGTTCTGATCGATTTCAACGATCCGATCGACAAGCAGAAACGGGTAGCGATGCGGCAGGCGATCGAGGAGCCGCCGAAGTTCCGTCATTTTTTTCTCGGCCGCCATCGTAAGGTCCGAAACACTCAGTTCAAAGGACCTACTTCGAGATGGTGGAGCGCCGCGCCGCAGTCGAGCCGAAATCGCCGAGCGTCGGCGCACTGGCTTTTGCCGAGGAGCTTGCACCGGTCTCGCCGAGGGTGCCGATCTTGACGTGGGTCGCGTTGTAGCTGCGGATGACTTGATCGGTGATATCGATCGAGGACGCGCCCCACAGAATTGATCCCTTCTCGAAGACCATCGTATAACCGCTGCGCTCGCCAAGGCTGCGGATGACTTGCGCGAGGTCGTGGACGATTTTAGCGGTGATCTCGTTGTCCTTGCGCTGCAGTTCGTCGCGCGCGTCCTTGTAGTTGCGGTCGAAGTCCTTGGCCTTGGCGACATATTGGTCCTGCAGGCTCTGCCGCTGATCGGGATTCATGAGCATCCCTTTCTTCTCAAGCTCGTCCTTGAGAGACTGCACCTGGCTCTGCTGGCGTTGGAGTTTGTTTTCGAGCGCCTGTACCTGGCCCTGAAAATCCGCCTTGGCGCGTTTGCCGGCGTCGCATTCGTTCAGTGCGCGTTGCACATCCACGTAGGCAAGCTTGACTTCGGCCCGTGCTGACTGGGCCGCAAGAACCGTCAATAGCAGTGCGCCGGTCATTAACAACCGTAACCTCATCGTGAGTACCATCCTCCCTCGATAAATAGACTCAAACACGAGCGCTCCGCGTGTGCCGATATTAAAGCCGGTTTCTGCACCACGGCGCCAGCAGGTTGGCGAAAAGTCTTTTCGCAGCCCGCTTCCCTCATTGTGAAATCTCTCCGATGGAGAGGGCTGGGGAAGGCGGCCAATTTTCTCGCATGACGCCCAGCCGCAACTTCCCCACGCTAGCAAAATCTCCAGTCCCTCAACACCCCGCTAGAGCGGCGCACCGGCGCCGATCTCGAACACGGTGCTTTGATCGATCGGACGCGGATTGACCGGGAAGGCAAGATCGACGCTGAGCGGCCCAAAGGGCGAACGCCAGCGTATGCCGATGCCAACCGACGCCTGCAACTGCGTGAGGTCCACGCCCTGTTTGAGCGTGTAGGCCTGGCCCGCGTCGGAGAAGAGCACGCCGCGCAATCCGAGCCCCGACAGGATTGGGAACGTGATTTCATTGCTGAGAATCAATTCCTCGCTGCCGCCGACATCCTCCACGTTGACCGGCTGCCCGGCCTGATTGTACTGAGTCACCAGCGGACCCAGCGAATAGATCTGGTAGCCGCGAACGTCGTTGGTCGGCGACCCGGTGACGCCGCCTGGGAAGAAGCGCTCGTAAAGCGGAAGCTCGCCGCCGGAGCCGCTGGCGAGATTGGTCCCGACGCCGTAGGTGACTCCCTGCGACCAAACCCAACTGCCCCAGGTCGGACTCTTGAAAAATGTATAGAAGTACCTGCCGTGGAGAATCCCTTTGACAAAAGCGTTGTTTCCGCCGAAACCGCCGATTTCGCCACTGAACGACAGTACGCTTCCCGAACGCGGATCAATCGGATTATCAACCGTGAAGCGCTTGATGCTCGGCATCAGTTCGGAGACCTGCGCGTAACCCTTGTAGCGCAGAATGTTATAGGTCGTATCCGGCAACAGCCCCGTGATCCCGATGCTTTCGAACTGGTAGCCGAGTCCCGCGGTTACATTCGCGAGCGAAAACGGTCCCACCTTCTTGAGCCCCAGCTCCGTCAACGGATAGTAGGTATTGAGCGCGAATCCCGCCGCCGACTGGATGAAGCTGAACATGTATTCCGTATTGTCGAACAACGTCATGCCGACGCTCAGCGGCATATCGAGGAACCACGGCTCGGTGTAGCTGACCGAGTAATTCTGAAACAGGAAACCAATCTGCGCGTTAAACACCAGTGACTCGCCGCCGCCAAACAGGTTGGTATTGCCCAGCGTGAAGTTGCCGAACACTCCCATGTAGGTGTCGTATCCGCCCGCGACCTGCAGCGACGAGGTGTTGGCTTCGGTGACGTTCACGTCCAGATTGATCTTGTCAGGCTGCTGCGCCGGCTCGGTCGTGATGCGGGTTTCGGAGAAGAAGCCGAGCCGATCGAGCCGCGCCTTGGACTCGCGGATCTTCTTGGCCGAATACGGCTCCTGCTCCTGGATCAGCAGCTCACGCCGGATCACCTTGTCGGAGGTCTTGGTGTTGCCGGTGATGTTGATCCGGTTGACCAGCACCTCGTGACCGGGATTGACGAAGAAAGTGATGTTGATCCGATGCGTGATCGGATCGAGCTGGGTGCGCGGATCGACGTTGACGAAGGCGTAGCCGCGATCCGAGTAGAAGTCCGAAAGGGCCAGCACGTTATGCTGCAGCTTGGCGCCCTCGAAACGTTGTCCGCGCTTGATGGTCAATCGATGGGCGATCTCGCGATATGGGAATTTCAGGTCGCCGGCCAGCGCGACCCGCCCGACCCGGTAGGCGACGCCTTCCTCAATATCGATCGCAATATGCAGTGTGTTGCCCACCCGGTGGATTTGGGGTTGCTCGACGTGCACGTTCAGGTAGCCGTTTTCGTAGTAGAACGCCGTGAGATGATCGACGTCTTCCTGCAGCTTTTTGTGGTCGAGCGCGCCCTCGCCGGTCAACCAGCTGGTAAGCCTGCTGTAAGTTCCCGTCTCCATTACCGAGCGCAACATGGAGTCGGAAAAAGCCTTGTTGCCGTGGAATTCGATCTTCGTGATCTCGACTTTGGGCCCTTCGCTCACGTCGAAGACCGCGACCGCCGTGTTGTCCGGTTGCAGGATCGTCCGGAAGTTGACCTTCGCGTCGAGATAACCCTTGTCGCGGTATATCTTGGTGATCCCGTTGATCGTCTCTTTGACCTGACCCGGATCGAGAATCGCGCCCGAATGTATCTTGGTCGCCGACACGATCTTGTCGTCGGTCGAGCGAATCGCCTTCATGCCTTCGAGCCGCACGTCGGTTATCTGCGGCCGTTCCTTGACGCGATACACGAGCACGTTGGCGCCCTTGACCTTTTCCACCTTCGCGTCAACCGTGTCGAAAAACCCCATCTTGTATATCGATTTGACGTCCTGATCGACCGCGTTCTGATCGAGCGGTGCTCCGGCCGCCTGCGTGATGTGAATCCGGATCGCGTCGGTCTCGACGCGCTGGTTGCCCTCGATTCGAATTTGCGAGATTACCGGCGGTGTACCCTGCGCGAAGCTCTGCGAGCCGGCCAAAATCAACGCCAGCGTGACCATCGGCACGTATTCGGCGAGCCAACGCCACGCGTCGGCGATTAGAATTTTGATTGCCACTGAAAAAACACTAAAAAGCGGCGACCAACCTAGCCAATCGTTTCGGGTAAGTAAACTGAAAATTGATTTTGCGATCCAGTTCCCGCGTTCCCGGCACGCACCTCATCCGCGCGGCTCGTCGAACAGCTTGCCTTCCTTGATCCGCAGCGCGCGCCCCATGCTCCGCATCAGCCGTTCATTGTGGGTCGCGATCACCAGGGTGATCCCGAGATCGCGATTTAGGACGTGAAACAGCTCGTGCACTTCGTCGGCCGTGTGCGGGTCGAGATTCCCGGTCGGCTCGTCGGCGAGCACCAGACGCGGTTTCAACACCACCGCGCGCGCCACCGCCACGCGCTGCTGCTCGCCCCCCGACAGCTCGGCGGGCCGGCGATGCAGTTTGTCGCCGAGTCCGACTACGCGCAGCATCTCGCCCGCCCGCTCGGACGCTTCGCGCTCCGGAAGCCTGGCGATCAGCGCCGGCATCATCACGTTCTCGAGCGCGTCGAAGTCGGCCAGCAGATAGTGAAACTGAAATACGAATCCGAGCTTCAGGTTGCGGAACTCCGCCAGCGCCTTTGCGTCGAGCGCGAACAGATCCTGCCCCTCGAAGAACACCTTGCCGGCGGTCGGTTCCTCGAGGCTGCCGAGCACGTGCAGCAGCGTTGATTTGCCCTCGCCCGATTGTCCGACGATCGCGATCTCCTCGCCCGCGTGGACGATCAGGTCGAGTTCGCGCAGCACGCGGATTTCGCGCCCCGCGTCGTGAAAGGTCTTCACGATCCCGCGCGCGTCGATCAGCGGAATTGCCGCCGCCTGCGCTGGCGCCGCAAGTTCACTCATAGCGGATTACCTCGACCGGAGAGAGCGCGGCCGCGCGCAGCGCCGGATACAGCGCCGCCGCGACGCACAGCGCGATCGACGCCGCCGCGACCGCGATAAAATTGAATGCGTACAGCCGCACCGGCACCGCGCTGACCATGAACAGATCGGAAGGCAGATGGATCAGGTGATACCTGCCGATCGCCCACGAGGTGAGAAAGCCGCCGCCGTCGCCCACGATCGTGCCGATCACGCCGATCGCGACGCCTTCGCACAGAAAAATCGTCGCGATCGATTTCGCCCGCGCGCCCATAGCGCGCAAGATCGCGATCTCCTTGCGCCGCTCCATCACCACCATCACCAGCGTCGCGATTATGTTGAACGCCGCTACCAGCACGATCAGCATCAGCACCATGAAATAAGTGAATTTCTCGAGTTTCAGCGCCGAGAACAACGGCGCATTGGTCCGCGTCCAGTCCGACACCGCGTAGTCCTTGCCGGCGATCGCCGCGATCGCCGCCGCCGCCGCGGGCGCGTCGAACATGTTCTTCAACTTCACCTCGAGCCCGCTTTGCAAATCGGGCTCGTCGGCGAGCAGCGCGCGCCCGTTCTTGAGCGCCACGAATATCAGTGTCGAGTCGAACTCGTACATCCCTGAATAGAAATATCCCGTCACCACGAAGCGCTTGAGCCGCGGCGCTCCGATCGCGCCGCCAAGACTCGCCGGTGATATCAGGATCACCGGATCGCCGGGCCGAAGGCCCAAGTCAAAGGCGAGCGTCTTGCCGATTATCGCGCCCGGCAGATCCACGGTGCGCTTCTTGCCCTGCTCTACGATCTCGACCGGATGCTCCGTGTCGAGCGATTCAAGCGTGCCCATTTGCAGGGTCTGGCGCAGCTCGCTGAGTACGGGATTGTGCTCGGCCACCACGCCGCGCAAAATACCGCCGGAAACATACCCAGGCGCGCCCGAAGGCGCGTCCGCGACCGCCATCACCTGCGACGAGATGAACGGCGCGACCGCCGCCACCGCCGGCATCGCGCTGATCTCCCGGCTGAGACGATCGGGGCTCCATACCGCGCCGTCGCTGCGCTCGATCGTAACCTCGGGGGTAAACGCGAGCAGCCGCGCGCGCAAGTCTTCCTGGAATCCGCTCATCACGGAAAGTGTCACGGTCAGGGCAAAGGTGCCGAAGGCGATCCCGGTCAGCGAAATCACGGCGATCAAAGAGACGAACCGCTCACGGCGCCGGGCGCGCAGATAGCGCATGCCTATCAGGTACTCAAAACGCACGTGATTTCAGGCCATTGCCCGCCGAGCGCTGACGCGCGCTATAGCAAAGCGGAGTTCACGGCGGATACGAAACAGTTTCATTGAATCAAGCGGTCTCGCAATTCGTCTATAGTCCGCGACGAATGATGGTTTTGCAACGGCTGAAGGTTGCGCCGGCTCTCGCGGCTGCCATATGCTCACGCGCAACTCGGAGGATGCTCGGATGAACCGCTATCGCTGTGGGGCGCTTGCCTTGGCGTTGTTCATTTTTACCTGTTCCGGCGGGGTGAAGGCGGCTGAACCTCGCATCCCTCCCGACCAGATAACGATGAACTTCCAGAACGTGGACATCCCCGTACTGGCAAAATTTATCAGCGAAATCACCGGCAAAAACTTCATTATCGACGAAAGCGTACGCGGCAAAGTCACCATTATCTCGCCCAGCAAGGTCACGCCCGAGCAGGCTTACTCGCTCTTCCAGTCCGTTCTCCAGATAAAGGGTTACACCACCGTAAAGGCCGGCAGGGTTATAAAGATCGTGCCCGCCCGCAACGTGCGCTCCGATGCGCCGCTGACCGAATCTCAGGCACCCGCGGAGGCCCAGGGCGATTCGTACGTTACGCGGATGGTGAAGCTCAAAAACGTCGATGCCTCCTCGCTGGTCGGGATGGTGCAGCCGATGGTTTCCCACGACGGCCTGGTTGCTGCGTATCCAGCCGACAATACGCTCATCATCACCGACGACGCCTATAACGTTCAACGTCTGCTCCAGATAATCGGCAGCCTCGATATCCAGGGCGTGCAGACCAACGTCGCCGTTATTCCATTGAAGCTTGCTTTCGCCGATGAACTCGCGCCGGAAATCCAGCAGATCATGGCGGCGCGCGCGGGTGCAGGGGCCGCACCCCAGGGACCGCGCCCCGGGTTGGGCGTGGTTGCGCCCGCGTCGACGGGAGCCACTCAGGGTTTCAAGGTAATCCCCGATGAACGCACCAACTCGTTGATCGTTCTGGCTAGTCCGCTCCAGATGCGCGAGATTCAAGATATCGTCGCCAAACTCGACATCGTTCCGCCTAACGTCACCTCCCGTATCCACGTCTATCGGCTCAAAAACGCGCAGGCCCTCGAGATGGTTCAAGTCATGAACAATCTCCTCAATGGTGGCGGCGCACCCACCACTCTGTCTCCCACCACTGGCCGCGGTTCGCTCGGGCGCGGAAGCTCGCTCGGCATGATGGGCGGCATGGGCGGCGGGATGGGCGGTGGCATGGGCGGCGGCTTCGGCGGGATGGGCGGCGGCATGGGCGGCATGATGAGCGGAATGGGTGGCGGCATGGGTGGCGGAATGGGCGGTGGCATGGGCGGTGGCATGGGCGGCATGGGTGGCATGGGCGGCGGGATGGGCGGCATGGGCAGCGGGATGGGAATGATGAGCGGCAATTCCGCCGGCACCGGCTCGGCCTCCGCGAGCACCTCGGGCGGCAAGGGCACTAATTTCGCCAACCCGGTTAATATCACCGCCGATCCGGCCACTAACGCGCTCGTGATCAGCGCCTCGCCGCAGGATTGGCAAACCCTCAAGCAGATCATCGACGAACTCGACGTTCCGCGCGTTCAGGTCTTTGTGCAGGCGGTTATCGTCGAAGTAAGCGCTGAACGCAGCCGCCAACTCGGTATCGAATTCAATTCCTCGACCGGCTTGGGAAGCGGGATGCTCGGCCTTGGCACGATGAATTACGGTAATCTGCAAAACGCACTCGGAAATCCGCTCGGTCTGAGCGGCCTTGCGATGGGCCTGTCCTCGGGCAGTTTGTGCACCGTCCCCTCGACTCTCGCCGCGGGAGCCGGCGCGACCGGCACGACAATTGGCGCGGCCGCCGCGAGCACGCTTCAAATTCCGTGCGATCTTGCGCTGCTTGAAGCGCTCGAAACCGACACGCACACCAATGTGCTCTCGGCGCCGACGCTTTTGACCGCCGACAATGAAGAGGCGATGATCGTCGTCGGACAGAACGTCCCGTTCGTCGGCTCGGCATCGGCCAACGCCGGATTGCCCGGACAGATCTTCAATTCCGTCGATCGCCAGAACGTCGGTATCACGCTCGATATCGTTCCCCAGGTCTCGGAAGGCGATTACGTCCGCCTCGATATGTACGAGGAAGTTTCCAACGTCGTCGGCAGCACCGCGAACAATCCCCTCGGACCTACGACCACAATTCGCTCGGCATCGACCAGCGTGATGGTGCAGAACCATCGCACCGCCGTTATCGGCGGCCTGCTGTCGAGCCAGGACAGCGCCACCAATCAGGGCATCCCGTACATCTCGAATATCCCGGTGCTCGGTAATCTCTTCAGCTTCAAGAACACCGACCGGCAGAAGGACAACTTGATCGTCTTCATCACTCCGCACGTGATCCGCAACCGCACGCAGTTGCGCGCGCTCGCGCTGGACCAGCGCAAGGAGTTCATCCAGTCGGTCGGACGCAAGGAAATCCACGATATGCCGGCGTCGCAAATCCACGAACTCTACAAGCCGTCGTTCTCGATCTCGGTCTCGCCCGCCGCCGACCTGCGCGGTGCTGGCGCGATGATGCCGCCGCCGCCGAGCGCGCCGTCGCCGGCCGACATCCCGCCGCCGCCGTCGCGTAGCGGTTCGTCCTCGTCCGAGACGCCGTTCAATACCGAAGAGATCGGCCCCTCGAGCATGCGTGCGCCGTCGTCCGCCACCGGCGGTTCCGGCGTCTCGCTCGCGAGCGGCGCTGGCCTGATGCCTTCGTCGGGAGCCTTCGACGCGGCGGCCTCGGCGGCGGCTCCGGCTGCGGCGACCCCGTGAGCGGCTCGTGGGCGTGAGCTTGTGACTGGATTCTCTTCCGGCACGCGGCGCGCGGTTCCCGGCGCTCGTGCCGCCGCTTGCGGACCGCGATGCCCCGGCAGATAGGCGGAATCCAGGCGCGCGTCGAATGGCTGGGCGCCGCGGCGTATATCGCCGCGATGCGCGCGTTGCCGCTCGAGCGCGCCGTGCGGATGGGCGCGAGGCTCGGGCGGATCGCGATGGAAGTCGATCGGTTTAATCGGCCGATCGCGCTCAAAAATCTCGAAATCGCATTTCCCGAGTTATCAACTCGCGATCGCCTCGCGATTCTGCGCGGCGCATACCGCAACTGGGGCCGGATGGCCGCCGAATGGTCGCACATCCGCACGCTTGATCGCTCCAATATCGAAAACTTCGTCACTTACGAAGGTAAGGAGCACTGGGACGATGCCGAACGGTCCTCAAATGGCCGCGGGATTATCGTGTTGACCGCGCACTTCGGCAACTGGGAATTGCTCAACGTTGCCCACTCGATCTACGGCTACCGCATCGGAATCGTCAATCGCGTCGTCCGAAATCCGCTCCTTGACAAAGTCGTGCGCGAGGCGCGCGTCGCCTTCGGCAACACGCTGATCGAGCGCAAGACGGGCGGGATGACCGCGATGCGGCTGTTGCGCAAGAACTGGCTCGTCGCGATCACGCTCGACCTCGACGTGCGCAAGGGCGTGTTCGTCGATTTTTTCGGACTTCCCGCCTCGACCAGCGACGGCGTTGCGCGGCTTGCGATCGCGACCGGATCTCCGGTGCTGCCGGTCTTCATGGTCCGGCAGGGCGCGACCGCAAAGAACAAGATCAAGATTCTTCCCGCAATAGAAATTCAGAAGACCGGCAACCGCGACGCGGACGTCCTTGAGAACACCCAACGCTTTGTCCGCCCGATCGAGACGATGATCCGCGCCCATCCCGACCACTGGAACTGGATCCACCGCCGCTGGAAAACCCGCCCCCCCGGCGAACAAAGATTCTATTAGGCCGTCCATCTTGACCGCCGCGGCCAGATCGAAAGGGCGAGCCCGGATGCTTCTGATGCTACGGGCAGATCGATAGGGCGAGATTCCTCGCGACCTGCAAGGAATCTCGCCCGCCGCATCAGCACTCCCGCGCGCGCGCACTACCGACGCGGCGCTATTACGCGCACCGATAAAATTCGCTACGATTCATTCGACAATGCCGCACGAAACCGAAAATCCTGACACCGCTTGCGATACTCCCGGCACAGGACCGCCGCGCATCTACATTCGCGCGTGCGGTGCGCTTTGCGACGCGTTCTGGTGGGCGCGGCCCACGCCGCAGGCGGAGCCCGGCGATTGCTCGGATCGCGAGCGCGACGATTAGCCCTCCGGCTGTTTATTCCCGGCCTCATAATTGCCCGAGCCGATAGCGGCGCCACGGATCGTCCACAATCCGGATTGCGTCCGCGTTGATTCCCGCGCGCGTGAAATCACCGCTGACTCGATTCAAGGCAAGCGCAGGTTTATCCCTCGCCCGGAATGCGAGAGGTGAGGTGAGGGTCCGATCTGCGCGCGGGATCATTTCCCGCGCGCATCAAAATCTGGACAATGGCATGCGGTCGCC
>JAJZAG010000091.1 GCA_021799555.1 Deltaproteobacteria bacterium
ACTGCGGCGCGAATCGCGAATCTTGCGGCGAGTATCGAAGTGACGCGGATCGGTACCGAGGTGATCACGCGCGCCGATCTCGCCGAGGCGTTGCGTCCCCGCGATAAAAGCTATGAGCGCAAGATCGTTGCGATCGAAGAAATTCCTGCCGCGCTCGAGCACGAGCGCCGCGCCGGGCGCACGATCGCCTTCACCAACGGATGCTTCGATCTCCTGCACGCAGGGCACGTGCAAGCGCTGAACTTCGCGCGTGCGCAAGCCGACCGCCTTGTGGTCGGTTTGAACAGCGACCGCAGCGTGCGCGCGCTCAAGGGGAAAACACGCCCGGTTTATCCGGCCGCCGACCGCGCGAGGATTCTCGCGGCGCTCGAATGCGTCGATTACGTGGTGATCTTTGACGAAACCCGCGCCGAGCGAATAATCCGCACCGTCGAGCCCGATATTTTGATCAAAGGCGAAGACTGGCGTGGCAAAATCGTCGACGGGCAACGCTTCGTCGAGGCGCGCGGCGGCCGCGTCGTGTTGGCACCGCTGCTCCGCGGTCGCAGCACCTCCGCCACTATCAAGCAGGTGGCGGCCGATTGAGCCGAGCGGAAACTCAACCTTCGTGTCCGAGCGAACGCTGAATCACGCACTGCCCGGTCGCGAACCGCCAGAGACGCTCGGGCTTGCTCGAAAAGAATTCGTCAATCGCAGCGGTCGCGCCCGGCCACGCTTCCATTGCGTAATCGTCGCAAACGAGAAACCCTCCCGGGCTGAGCCGCGGATAAAAAAACTCACAGCATGCTTTCATCGAGCTGTAGATATCTGCGTCAGCGTGAACGAAGCTGAAACGCCGATTTGCGACTGGTGCGGCGCTGTCGGGAAATAGTCCCGCGTGGAGCTCGACGTTATCGAAGCCGCGGAGATAGTTTTGCACCGCCTCGACCGAGGTGTCGCTAAAATCCTGTGTGCGGCCTTCGTCCCGGATAGCGTCGGAAGCGGGCAACCCTGCAAAGGTATCGAATAAGTGAAGCTTGCGGCCCGAGTGCTGCGTCGCGCGGGCGAGGAGCAATGCAGTCCCGCCGCGATATACTCCCAGTTCCGCGAAATCGCCCGGCGCCATCGCCGCCGACCGCGCAAACTGCCACAGCATAAAGCACCGCTCCGGTCCCACAAGCGTATGGCCGCGAATCGCGCCGAGCACAGATTTGAAGTCGGGATCGTCTTTCCAAAGTCTGGCAGGCGGAGATTTGCGGATCTCATAGCCCGCTTGCGCAACGATCCTGCGGAGAAATGATTTTAGGTCCATGTGAACTCCGTGCCGCTTACGTACCCGAGTGGCTATGGCTCAAGTGCTCCGCGCCGTCCGGAACCGCCGCCGGAGCATCGCGAACACCGCGTCGAACTCCGGCATCCCCATAGCCCACGTCGTCCCGAGATAGACGACGCCAAAAGCCGGGAGCACGATAAACCCGCGCAGCCGCGGACCAATGCCCGCGGTCTCGATCTTGAGCGCAATCGCGATCGCTGCCGCGATCAGTGCGATTGCCCAGAGCTTGGCAACGTACGCGCGCGCAAGCCCGGTCCATCCGATGCGCTGATTTAGCCGCCATCTGAGTAGAGAGAACTCGACCCATCCCGAAACTCCCGCCGACGCTGTCAACCCCGCGACTCCCCATCGCGGCGCGATTCCGATCCAACCCGGCGCCCAAAGCGCGGCGACGTAGCCCAGCGCGAGGGTCAGCGTCACGCGCACGATCGCGAATTTCAGCGGAGTGCGCGTGTCCCACAGCGCGTAAAACGCCGAGTTATAGAGCCGTCCCATCGTGATCGCCAGCATCCCGATTCCCGAGCCAGCAATCACGGCCCATACGTAAATCGCGTCAGCGTGACTAAAATGCCCCGACTGAAAAATCAACCCGCAGATCACGTCGCCCAGCGCGATAAACGCAACCGCCGACGGAACCACCAGAAACGAGATCTGTCTTAGCCCGGCGTTGAGCCGCGTACGCAAGACCGCGCCAACTTCGTCGGCGCTGCCCGATGCGCGCGCCATCGTTGGTAGCTCCGACGCCGCGATCGACCATCCAAACAGGCTGACCGGCAGCATGTAGAGAATCTGCCCGTAGTTGAGCGCGGCGACGGCGCCGGTGGGCAAGAGGCTTGCGAGTAGATTGTCAATATACGCGCTCATCTGGCCGACGCCGCGGCCCGCAACCACGGGCGCCAGATTGCGAAACACCGCGTGCAGCGGTTCGGCAATCCGAGCAAAATCGATCCGTACCCGCCCGACCAGCGCGAGCGTTTGCGGCAATTGCACGAGCACCTGCAACAAGGCTCCCACAACCGCGCCCCACGCCACGTCGATCGCGAGCTCACCCTGCGTCCGGTGCGGCCCGAACCACAAGAGCGCCGCGATTATCGCAAGGTTCCACGCTACCGGCGCCGCGTAGGACGCGAAAAACCGGTGATGGCTGTTCAGCACGCCCAGACACCATGCAGACATCACGAGCATCCCGGTGCCCGGAAACAGAATTTGGACGATCTCGATCGTGAGCTCGCGCTTGGCGCCGGAAAATCCCGGCGCGATTACCGCGATCAGATACGGCGCGAGCGCGACTCCCGCCGCCACCAGAATCGCGGTGGCGAGCGCGAGAATCGCGCCGACGCTCCACGCCAGCACTTCGCCGTCGTCGTCGCTGCCCTCGCCCAGCATCCTGCTGTAAACCGGGATAAAGGACGCCGACAAAACGCCTTCGCCGAGCAGATTCTGGAGGATATTCGGAATCCGGAAGCCGGCCTGGAACGCATCGGCCGCCGCCGAGTCGCCGAGGAAATGCGCGAAAATCGTCGCGCGCGCGAGTCCTGCGATCCGGCTCAGCAAGATCCCCGATGCAACCATCCCCGCGCCGGCACGAGTCGGAACCGAGGTTTTGGCGCTCGTCGAGAAAAGAGGATCGGCTTCTGATTTGATATTCTCAGCCAACGGTTCGAGAAGTATAGCGACCGCCCGAGGCGTTGTCTTTGGCGGTCTTGCAGAATGCGATTTGTGCTGCACCCCCGGCTTAGTTCCATATCGATTCGGCATCGCGGCAATCTGAAATCTGCGATAGTCTGCTGATGGTATGGGTTGTCTTATTCGATGCATCTAAGTGACGCACAAATCGATCGTTACAGTCGGCAGATAATCGTGCCGCGGGTGGGAGGACGCGCGCAGGAGCGTATCCTCGCCGCACGCATCGTGCTCGTCGCCCAAGAGCCGGACCTCGAGCTGGTGCTCGCCTATCTCGTCGGCGCGGGCGTTGGACGAATCGAACTCGAATGCGGCAGCACAGTCCGCGCCGATAAACTTGGTGCCGCGATGTTCTCGCTCAATTCCGATTCGACGGTTCGCGCGTTCATATCAAATGACGCGCCGCGCGGCGTGCCGGACCTTGTGTTCGCAATCATCGGCGGCGCCGGCACGCGGACCTCGGCGCGCACGGTTTGCGCCGGCTTCGTTCGCGTGCCGAGCGTTGTAGCGAGGCTCGATTCGCCCGCGCGCATCGGGATCTTTCCCGCGCCGCCGCCGTGCGCATTGTGCGCCGGTGACTTGCTCGTGCGGGATTTCGGAGCGCGCGCGGATGAGGCCGGTGTGATCGCGGCCGCTGCTACCACGGAGGTCTTCAAGCTACTGGCCAGATACGACGCCACACCGCGCGCCGCTATAATCGAATTTGACGGCTGTGCGTCAAACGCGCGCGAACCCGCGCCAAACCCCAACTGCGCTTGCGCGGGCCAACCGGCATGACCGAAACTTCTCTACCGAAGCTCTGGTTGTTTGATTTCGATAACACGCTTGCACGCCTCGAGCCCGTCGTTGACTGGCCCGCGCTGCGCGCGGAAGTCCGAGCGATCCTCGAGCGTGCGCATGCGCCACGCGAAATAATCGAGCAGGTTCCACCGCGAAGCCTATCGATGTATGACGCGTATCGCGCTCATATCGAACGCGCCCGCGCGGCCGCTGGAGCGCGCGTTCTCGAACGAATATCAAAGCTGATCGAAAAATATGAACTTGCCGGCGTCGCGCGCGCGCAACCGCTCGACGGCGCGATCGATCTGCTTCGCGCAGTCGCGGCACTCAATCTCGCCTGCGCAATCGTCACCTCGAACTCCTCGGTGACGGTGGCGCGATGGCTTGAGCGCCATCGCGCGCGCGATTCGTCTCAATCGATTATCGGCCGCGACTCGCGGTTGGCGCTAAAGCCTTCCCCTGCGATGCTCAAGCGGGCGCTTCAGATCGCTGGCCTAGGCGCGCGGGACGCGGTATTCGTCGGAGACAGCGATGCCGACCTTATCGCGGCGCGTGCGGCGCGGGTTCGTTTCATCGGCATCGCCACCGACCAAGCCATGAGCGATCGACTGGTTGCAGCAGGTGCCACGGAGATTTATTCCTCGCCCGGAGCCGCCGCGATTCACCTGAATCTCATAATTCCCGACCGGATCTGCGGCAGGCAACGTGTGGATCATCGCGAGTACCGAACAGGGAGACGAATTCAGTCGAAAGCCTAACTAATTGATTTAACGCCGTTTTTGATGAGTATTAATCCTTCGAAGATGAGCAGGTTCAACCCGGGTTGTGTCATTCAGAAAAATTAGATAACTAAGACAGCCTGCAAAGTAATCTATTTTAGGGAGCATCAATCAGAGCTTTATGAATCAGGGATTTACCCTATGGTTTACCGGACTGTCCGGTGCGGGCAAGTCAACCTTGGCGAATCTGGTTGCGGATGAACTGCGCCGCCGCGGCCATCGCGTTGAGATCCTCGATGGTGACGAGGTTCGGACCAATCTGTCGAAGGGTCTTGGCTTTTCGAAAGAAGATCGCGACACCAATATCCGGCGGATCGGCTATGTCTGCAATCTGCTCGCGCGCAACGGCGTGATCGCGATCTCGGCTGCGATTTCGCCCTATCGCGACGTCCGCGATGAGGTCCGCCGTGCGCACAGTCGATTCTTTGAAGTCTTCATGAAATGCCCGCTTGATACCTTGGTCGAGCGCGATGTGAAAGGGCTCTACAAAAAGGCATTGGCCGGCGAAATCAAGTCATTCACCGGCGTTTCCGATCCTTACGAAGAACCGCTGAATCCGGAACTTACAATCGACAGCAGCTTGGAACAGGTTGAGCACAGTCTCGCAAAGCTGGTTGCAACGCTCGAGCAAAAGAACTTCATTGCGCGCCACGCCGTCTCTACGGGCGGTGCTCACAAGATATCGGCAGGAGGCTCGCGATGAGCGTGCGGGACGACGCGATTACCGCCCACGGAGGCCGCGAACTGGTTGACTTGCAAGCGCCTGCCGCCGAGCGCGCGGCGCTTCGGACTCACGCCTCATCGCTGCCAGCCGTCCCGCTTATCGCGCGCGACCTTTCGGACCTCGAGATGCTCGCCTCAGGCGCGTTCTCTCCGCTTACCGGATTCATGGGCGAAGCCGACTATACCAGCAGCCGCGACGAGCTGCGCCTTGCGTCCGGTTTGCCATGGTCGATTCCGATTACGCTGGCAGTGGAAGAAGCGACTGCGCGCGCGCTCCGAATCGGCGCCGACGTCGCGCTCGCGACTGAATCCGGATCGCGTCTTGCCATCCTTAAGCTTGCTGAGATCTACAAGGTCGATCGCAAGCGCGAGGCAGAAGCCGTCTTCGGCACCGCTGACGACGCGCATCCGGGCGCGAAGAACGTGACCTCGATGCCGGCGTATTGCCTCGCGGGCCGCGTGATTCTTATTGACGACATTCCGGGCCGGGCCTTCATGGAATACCGGCTCGAACCGCGCGCTACGCGAGCCGCGTTCCGCGAGCGCGGATGGAAAAAAATCGTCGCATTTCAGACCCGCAATCCAACTCATCGCGCACACGAATATATCCAGAAGGCGGCGCTGGAAATCTGTGACGGCTTGTTGCTGCACCCGCTGGTAGGTGAGACCAAGGGGGACGACGTGCCAGCGGCCGTTCGGATGGAAACCTACAAAGTTCTTCTTGACCTTTATTATCCGAAGGACCGCGCGATGCTGTCGGTGATGCCGGCGCATATGCGCTACGGCGGCCCACGCGAGGCGATATTGCACGCGATCGTGCGGCGCAATTACGGATGTACTCATTTCATCGTCGGACGCGATCACGCCGGCGTGGGCAACTACTACGGCACCTATGACGCGCAGAAGATATTTTCGCGCTTCAGGCCGGACGAGCTCGGAATTACGCCACTGATGTTCGAGAACAGTTTCTTCTGCCGCAAGTGCGACGCGATGGCGTCGTTCAAGACCTGCCCGCATACCGATGCGGACCGGCTGATTCTGTCCGGTACCAAAGTGCGCGAGATGCTGCGCGCGGGTCAAGCGCCGCCACCGGAATTTACCCGCCCCGAGTTGGCAAAGATACTGATCGATGCAATGAGGGAATCGAAGTGAGTATCGCGAGCTTCAAGCAACCCGAACGCCGGCGATCATCGGAGCGGGCGCTTCTTTTGAGGGGCGCTAATTTCTCCGCGCGCCTCATGCGAGCTTCGCCGCGCGGGATTTGGCGGCGCGGCGGGCGCGATCGGAATCGCCCGACCACGTCCATGCCTGTTCGGTTCGGCTGACTCCGACGAGCACGCCCATGAACTCTCGCGGATGGATAAACATTTCGGCCGCGCCGGCTTCATCAGCGCGCCAAATGCGGGCGTTGCCGCCGCGCGCCTCGATTCTTTTGGCAATGGCAGCAACGTCGTCAGTTTCGACGAAGAACATATACAACGAATCGCCGCGCCGGTCGTGAAACCGGCCCATCGCTCCCGCGGGATCGGTTATCTGCGAAATTTCGATTCGGTCCAGCCGCGCTGGCGCGTCGAACATCGTGAGCGTGCCGGTGTAGCCGAAATCCTTGCTTTCGATCGGGACGAATTTCGACGCGTCCAGGCCGAACAGGTTCGCGTAGCGATCCGATGCGGCGCGCCAGTCGCGCACCACGTTTGTGGTCTCATAGGTCCACTTGATCGCGCCCACCGGCGCGCGTTCATGATGCGCGCTCAGTACTACGCGCATCCCAAATGTCGCCGCGGGCTCGAGCCATAGCAAGCCATCCGCGCGTTCGAAGCGAGCACCCTGCCCATCCAGATGGCGCGCTGCGGCGTCCAGGTCATCGACCGAGAACCCGACTCCGAACAACCCGCTGTTCCAGCGATCGGTGAAGTCCTTGACCGGCCCGCTGCCCGCCGGTGCGAGCAATTCGATAAGGCTCGAACCCGCCTGCATCGTCGAGCGCCGCGCGCGAATCGGTTCGACAGCGCCGCGCCGTATAAGTTCGGCGCCGAAAATATCGGCGGTAATCTTTTCCGCCGCATCGAGATCCGCGACGGCAATTTGCACCCGATCGACTCGTCTTAGCATCGCGATAATCTCCTTCCTTGCACAATTCGCTTTTGCCAGGCCAAAACGAGAATGCCCCCCGCTTTACTGTAGCGGCGGCTCGTCGTCGGGCGGCGCCATTACCGGCGAGCCGTGATGCAGGATCATGAACCATTTTTCGCCGACGCGCTCGAAGACGTTGGTCGTCAACACCTGGGCGCGCGTTACGCCGTCATAGCCCCGCTGGGTCAGGTCTTCTTCAACGACCACGATCGCGAGGTCGCCGCTGATCATGACCTCGAGTTCACCGAGTTCGAATTTCATCTCGAATACGTTGTCGAAAATCCGCTCCCAGCTCGACATGATCGGGCCCCATCCGGTCAGCTTGCGCCAGCCCGGATGGATGCAGACGATCCGCCGATCGCGCAGCCATAGCGCTTCCATCTGCTCGGTGTCGAGGCTCTCGAAGGCGGTGTAAAATGCGCGATTTGCATCGAGCACTGCTTCGCGATCGGACATCGAATCAGCTCCTTGCAAATTCAGCCTAGTTGGTGCGACGCGATTGGGCCAGAGCCCGCGCCTTGGCGCGCAATGCGCGCGGCCAAGGCGGCTCCGGTCGCCTGATACGCGGTCGCATCGGAACAAAGCCGCACGATTTTCCGCGCCGCGTCGCCGATTCGCAGTCCCCGCGGATGGATATTGGAGATAACGGTGCGCTCCGGTTCGAGCGACGATAACCGCGGGCGCCAGATCACGTACGCGCTCAAGCTCTCGGCGGTCGCGAGGCCGGGCCGCTCGCCGATGATCATGCAGACCAAGTCGGGGCGCAGAATTTCACCGACGTGATCCTCAACGCGGACGCGCGCGTTGCGGATGAAAAACGTTCCGAGGGTCCGAAAGCGCTCGGAAAGCTTGTTTCTCAACGCGCGCATCAATGCGGCACCGTGAGCCTGCACTGCCGTCGATGAGAGTCCGTCTCCGACCAGAATGACCAGCGTGGGTTTCGCGCGCTCGGTCGCTGGAATCCGCGCGCGGCGCGCGAAGCGTTGCGCAAGGCGCTCGGCGTCGGGTTCGGCGAGCATCCTGCCCATCTCGGGTCTCAACAGATAAGTTTCGCGGTCGGCAGCGCGCGTCGCCAGCTCTGGAATCGAGTTGCGCGCAGGCCAGTCGCGTGGTACCTCGATTCGCACCGCGTCCACCGCGCGCGCGTGATCGGCCCTCAACTCGAGCATCGCGGAAGTCGTGTAGCGAGTGCCGGCCCGCCCTGCGCCGAGGCGCGCGGGAGTCGCGCGGCGCATCGCCGCAAAATCATCATTCCAGAGCTTCCGTCGTGATTTTCCTTTCACAACGCTACGACGCCCGCCGCTTTGGAATCACGAGCGCGGGATCGCCCGCCCGCCGGGTCAGCCGCCCGCCGAACAGGATTCCGCGCCGCTCGCACCATCGCTCAAACTCCGGTGCCGGCTTAAGGTTGAGCACTTGACGCAACGCTGCCGCGTCGTGGTAGCTCGTGCTCTGGTACGAGAGCATCACGTCATCGCCCATCGGCACCGCCATGAAGTAGTTGCATCCCGCCGCGGCAAGAATCACGGCCAGACTTTCGCAATCGTTCTGATCGGCACGGGCGTGATTGGTGTAGCACGCGTCGGCGCCATGTGGCACGCCGAGTAGCTTGCCCATCAGATGGTCTTCGAGCCCGGCGCGCGCAATCTGTTTGGCGTCGTAAAGGTACTCGGGGCCGATAAAGCCGACCACCGTATTTACGAGCAGCGGAGCGTACCGGCGCGCAAGCCCGTAGCAACGCGCTTCGAGCGTTACCTGGTCGGCGCCTTCGTGTGCGCCGGCGGAAAGTTCGGAGCCCTGGCCAGTTTCGAAGTACATGAGATTCGGCGCCTTCAACGCGCCGCGATCGCGAACCATCGCCGCGCCTTCATCGAGCATTGCAACCGTGATTCCAAATCCGGCGTTGGCTTTTTCAGTACCCGCGAGGCTCTGAAAAAGAATATCGAGCGGCGCGCCCGAATCGAGAGCGCGCATCTGGCTGCTAATATGTCCGAGCACGCAATTCTGAGCGGGTGCTCCGGTGCGCCCGATAATCTCTGCCGTCAGCTCAAGCAGGCGCCGAATGTTATCGGGCGCATCGATGCACGGATTGATTCCGATGAGCGCATCGCCGCATCCGTAGGCAAGGCCCTCGTAGATCGCGGCAGCAATACCCGCCGGGTCGTCGCGCGGATGATTTGGCTGCAACCGAGTCGAGAGCCGCCCGGCAAGCCCGAGTGTGGTGCGGGCGCGCGTGACGACGCGGACCTTGGCGGCGATCGAGATACAATCGAGGTTCGAGGACAGCTTCGCCACGGCGGCGGCGATTTCGCCGGTAAGGCCGCGTCCGGCGCTTACGATATCGTCGCCCGTCGTGGCGTCGTCGAGCAGCCATTCGCGCAATTCGCCGACCGTGCGATTCTTGTGGTGCGTGAACGCTGCGCGATCGAGATCGTCGTCGATAAGCCGTGTGACCGCGTCGCGTTCGTACGCGACGACGGGATTATTGCGCAGATCATTCAGCGTCAGATCCGCGAGCACCATTTTGGCGGCAACGCGCTCGCGTTCCGAGCGCGCCGAAAGTCCGGCCAGATCGTCGCCGGAGCGCGCCTCGTTGGCGCGGGCCAGGACTTCGCGCACCGATGCGAAGCGATAAGTAGTGCCGAATAGTCGCGTGGACAGCTTCATCGGAGATACCGCGATTCTCGCAATCCGCCGCGAGAAAAGACAATCCACAAATTTCACTGATTATCTGAAAGGAAAAAATTCCAGCGGCTCGGCGTTCGCGCCGCCGCTGCGCTTAATCTGTGTCAATCTGTGTAATCTGTGGTTTCTTCTTCTTTCTTATCTCCGCGCCGGGATTACCGGCAGCACCAGATGTGAGGCAAAGCCCCGCTCGTGCATCACCGTCTGCATCGCAGGACGAACTTCGGCGTCGGCGAATAGCTCGTGCCCCGTGTTTGGATTCGGATCGAAGCGCGGATAGTTCGAGGAGCTGACTTCGAGCCGAATCCGATGTCCCGCCTTGAAGACATTGGCGGTATTCCACATGTCGATCTTGAACTCCGCGACTTTGCCCGGCGTGAGTAGCGTCGCCTGAGATTGCGACTCGCGATAGCGCGCGCGAATAATACCGTCGGTCAAATTTCTAGCCATCCCGCACGGGCCGACATCGACGAGCTTGGCGGTGAAATCTGTATCCAGCGCCGACGACGACGCGTACAGCGTAAGCGCGATCGGACCGGTCACTTCCAGATCTTCGGCCAGCGGTTCGGTCGAATAGACCAGCACGTCGGAGCGCATTTCGAGAGACGCCTGATCGAACGCGCCGCCCGACAGCGCAGCCGGATAGCAGCATAGCCCACCGCCAGCGGTCGGAACGGGATCGAGAGGGTTGTAGAGGAACGAATCAGGCGGCTCGCTTTCCGGCGCGTCGGTCGAGAGCGCGCCGTCGCCGGCTGCCGAATTGGCGCGGCCGCGGCTATGCAGATAATAGCGGCGAAAATCGGTACCGGGAATCGGCCATTCAGTTTCGTCCCGCCACTGATTTATTCCCATCACGAATATGCGCACATTCGGTGCTTGCACGATGTTCTTACCCTTCAGGTGATGATCGAAGAAGCGCAATTGCTGTCCGTCGATATCCGCTGACACCGCGCCAGTCTGATAGCCGAAATCCACCGCGCCGACCTGATTCGCGAACGGCACCGCATGATTCCACGGCCCAAGCATCAGACGCTGTCCGGCACGCGCCAGTTCCGTCGCGCCGCGCGCGCGCATCCCGAGATAATTCTGGATCGTTCCACCCTGAAAGATGTCGTACCATCCTCCGATATTGAGAGCGGGAACGCCGATCTTCGCGTGATTCTCCTCGATCGACAGCGCGCGCCAGTAGTCGTCGTACGCAGGATGCTTCAGCCAGTCGAAAAAGTACGGCGCGCCCAAACGAAAGATCGGGAACTCGCCGAGTGGGCGATACCGCATCGCCTCGAGCATCGTGTCGATCGAGCCGACCGTTCGAATCAGCTCGGTAGTCGCCGCGGGATCGTTTTCGCGCTCGCGCAGCAGTCGCGCCGGCGCGAGCGCCGCCA
>JAJZAG010000092.1 GCA_021799555.1 Deltaproteobacteria bacterium
TGTCGAAGTCGAGGTAGCGCCGATAGATGAAATTCTCGAGTTCCGCGATCAGCCGTTGGCCGACTCGCGTATCGCCAGCAACCGAGCGCGCGCGCAGCAGCGCGGCACGTTCCCAGGTCTGGCCGAGGCTCTGATAAAAGCCGAGCGCGGCCTCGACCGGCGCCACCAGCGATGAGTTACGCCCACCCGGACGCAGCCGCAGATCGACTCGGAACGATCCGCCGGACAGAATCTCGGTGATCGTCTCGCCCATCCGGGTCGCGGCAATCGTCGTCGATTGCGCGTCGGACGTGTCGCTCAGATAGACGAGGTCGATATCCGAACTCAGGTTGAGTTCTTGCGCGCCGAGCTTTCCCATCGCGACAACGCAAAATCCGCGCGCCCCGGCCACCCCCATCAGCCGCTCGGCCGCCGCGTGCGCCATTCCGATACAATCGTCGGCCAGCTCCGACATCAGCATCGCGGTGTCCGACACGCTCACGCGGCGCAACAGGTCGGCGATGGCAATCTCCAGAAAGCGCCGCCGTTTGATTCGGGCCAGCGCAGCGGCCGCCTCCTGACGGCTGTCGGCCTCGATCGTTTCGGGCGTCACCCCGGCCCGGATCGTGTCAACGGTTGCCGCGCGCGCGCGGGTAAAGAATTCCAGCCAGGACGCACCCGTCATCGCGAGCTCGGTTGCGACCAGCTCCGATCCTCCCAGGCAGAAGATCAGATCGGCACGCAGCTCGTCATCGCGCAGCGCCGCGCTCAGCGTGTCGCGCGAGTGATCTGCGAGCTGGAGCAGGAACGCAAGCGCAAGCCGTTCGTCGGGCGCCCGCTCGGCGACGGTTGCCGCGGCGCGCGCCGCAAGGCGCCCATCGTTGAGCCGACGCGCAAGGGTGTCAGCCAAGCCGCTCAACTCGGGGCGCAACCGATACTTCGATTTCATCAAACTGAAAAGATAACAGAGCGCAGGCTCGATTGCGCGGCGCCCGCGAAATGGCGCGCCGCACCGTTGCGATGATAGCCTGATCGCAGCTTCGATCCGGAGGCTTTCGCCGCGATGATTGTTCTATACACCACCGAACGCGACTATCCGTGGGGCACCTTGCGCTCGACGCACGCCTCAAAAACCAAGGTAATTCTCGAGGAAAAGGCGCTCGCCTATCGGATTGAGAACCTGCCGCCGGGAAATCTGTGGAAGAAGCCTCCCGAGATGCTGGCGAAGCATCCGCTCGGCAAAGTGCCTTACCTCGAAGACGGGGATCTCGTCATTTTTGATTCGACGGTGATCAACGAATATCTCGACGAGCGCCATCCGTCGCCGCGCCTGATGCCCACCGATCCTGTGGCCCGGATGCGGGTGCGTGAGGCTGAGAATTTCGCCGACGAGGCAATTCTGGCCGCAAGCCTGCCGCTCATCTGGATGCCGTACTGGAGCGATCCGGCCAAGCGTAACGCCGAACAGATGGAAAAGGGACGCGAGCTTTTGCGCTCGCGCGATCTGCCGTTTCTCGAAAGGCTGCTCGAGCGCGCTGGCGCGGGTGGTTTCATCTGCGGCGAGTTTTCGCTGGCCGACGCACCGCTGATGGCGCTCGCGATGGTGCTCGAGGTCGACGCGATGAACCTCGACGCGTACCCGCGCGTCGCGAGCTACTTGCAGAATCTTCGCGCGAGGAAGAGTTATCGCGCAATCAGCCCGCGAACCAAGGTCGCAGACGCGGCACAAACGAGCCGATAGATTCCCGAAGCGTCGGGCGACGCGCAGACCCGCCTGCTGCGCTAGCCGATGCTCGAATAGTCCCGAGTCTGGCGGCGGGCGTGCTTGACCCGGCGCGCGTGGCGGATATGCTTGCGCACCTTGTGACGCGCCGGCGCCTCATAGTCGCCTGCCCGGGCATCTGAATCGGGAATCACGAGCTCCGCGCCGACTCGCAGCGCTCGCGCGCTCGAGATCCCGTTGGCCGCCATCAATGCCCGCGGCGATACCCCGTACATCGCTCCAATTCGCGAAGCGGTGTCGCCCTTGCGCACGGTGTAGTTATGCGCCACCTCGATATAGGCCTTGGCTGTTTCGATTCCCGGAAAGTATTGATCCTCGTGCTGATGCACCTGCATTGCGGCCAGAAACTCCGCATAGTAGTTCTTCACCGCGAATCCGAAATGCGGTCCGTTGTAACGGTGAACCATCGCCGCGTAGTCACCGCCATAAACCTCGGCCGCGCGTGCCGTACCGCCAGCACCATAATTGTACGCCGTGATTGCCAGCGGCCAATCTCCCAGCATGTCGTAGTTGTAGCGCAAAAGCTTGGCTGCGGCCTCGGTCGAGCGGACCGGATTCAGCCGATCGTCGTGATAGCGCGTGATACGTAAATACTTCCTGCCGGTCGAGCGCGTGAACTGCCAGATTCCGCAGGCGCCTGCGCTCGACCGCGCGCGCGTCTCGAAACCCGACTCGACCTGCGCAAGCGTCACCAGCTCGGGCGGTAATCCCGCCTCGCGGAAGATTCGCTCCATCGCCGGACGATAGTACCTGCTGCGGATCAGACCTGCCCGGAATTGTTCGCGCAACCCCTCCTGAACCCGAAGGTTTTGCGCGGCGTATGCGTACGCTCCTGGTCCCGCATCCTTGAACAAAGCGGCAACGCGGCGCTCTTCGTCATTTTCAGGAGCGCGGCCTGAGGCAAACCGGTTCAGCATGTCGCCATACTTTGTCTTCAGGTAGGCGTTGGCCCATTCGATATCCTCGCGCGAGGGCTGGCCGACCCCGGGCATGTGAAAAACCTGGTAAATGCGCGATACGTCATCGCGGTCATGCACCACGAAATCGCGCACCGAATAAGTCGTGAAGACTTCGACCCAGAATTTGACGTTCGACTCGATTCCCGCCGGCTGCGGAAACGCAACCGACGTAGCGGCGCGCGAGACCGCAGGGACTGCGAACCCGATCGCAAGCGCGATCCCGATCGCCCCTGCGATTATCCCAGTCCAGTTAATCCCCGCCGTTCTCGAGCGCAACGTAATTCCTCCCCGCCCTCATTCTCGGGGCGGACCTGACCCGGCGCGTTCGCCAACCGGTCCCCTAATATCGATTACAGACACCGGCTTTGATAGTCAACGGAGACGGCCCGCGTCTGAAGAGGTAAATTGTGGCAACGATGCGACATATCAGGGTTATCTCGCCATTCGCGCGCGCGACGTGCGCCGGCGCCATCATGGCGGCTCTTACCATCGCAGCCCTGACCGGATGCTCGCATGGCGGCGCGCATTCCGGCGGCGACCAAGCGACCACCGCGCAAAGCGCGTTCAAGGTCGCGCTGCTCACCCCCGGCCCCGTCAGCGACGCGGGATGGAACGCGGCCGCGTTCGACGGCTTGCAGCTTATCAAGCGAAAGCTTGGGGCCGAGACCGCGATGGTGCAAACACAATCACCCGCCGATTTCGAGGATGCCTTCCGCGACTTCGCGCAACGCGGCTTCAACATAATCTTCGCCCACGGCTTTGAGTACACCGACACCGCGATCAAGGTCGCGAAGCTATTCCCAAAGACTTACTTCGTCGTCACCTCAGGCAGCGCCGCCTCCGCCAACGTCGCCTCGATCACGTTCCGCATCGAGGAGGGCGCCTATGTGGAAGGAGTAATCGCGGGCGGCATGACGAAAACCGGCGTGGTTGGCGCAATTGGCGGAATCAAAATTCCCTCGATCGGCGTCACCTTTGAAGGTTTCCGGCGCGGCTTCCTGGCGACACGTCCGTCGGGTCGCGTCCTGGTCAGCTATACCGGCAGCTTTGACGACGTCGGCGCCGCCAAGGAAGCGGCGCTCGCCCAGATAAGTCAAGGCGCCGACCTGCTGATCCATAATGCCGACGCCGCCGGATTGGGCGTGTTCCAAGCCGCCGTCCAGTCGCATATTTTCGCGTTCGGCGTCAATCGCGACCAGAACTCCGTCGCGCCCGATACCGTCCTGGCCAGCGTCGTAACGCACATCCCCAGAGCGTTCCTACGCGTTGCGACCGAGGTCAAGTCCGGCACGTTCAAACCCGGCATGATCGAGTATGGGATGAAAGATCGGATGGTTGACGTCGTTTATAATCCGCGGCTGGTCGATAAAATCCCCGCCGCCGTGATGGCGGAAGCCCGCAAAGCGAATGCCGACATCACCGGCGGCCAAATCGTCGTGCCGGACTCGCCTTCGCAGGCCGCAAACTGAATTGTGGCGGCGCACCGCCAGGCAATCACTTGCCCCAGCTATCCTGACCCCAGCGGTCGTCCGTCCCGAAACGATCGCTCTGCGAGTCGAGCGGACTCGTCGTCGAAAAACGGTCTCCCGTGCTGAAGCGCCCGCTCGAGCCCGAGGCGTCGTTCGAGTCAAATCGGCTGGTATCCGGAAATTGCGACTGATCGGAAAGCTGCTGGTTTTCGGCGGGAAACTGGCTCGCGCCTGCCCAGACTGTACCCGGCGTTTGCGTGTCCATCGAGTCCGAGCCGACGGAAATGCCGCCGGATGCGGCGGTTGCCGCGCCGTATTCCCCCATGGTCTGCGCCGCCGCTCCCGATACCATCGCGGTAACAATGATTGCCGCCACACCCGCAAACTTCAGTATCGTGTAGAGATGCCGTTTCATCGAATCGCCTCCCCGTGCCCGCGACTATCCTTTCCGCAACCTTAATCCTACTTTTTGTTTAATCACCTTGCGCGTGCTCGCGCAAGCCGTGCCTTCGCGTACGCTCGTCCGCCTCGCTTGAGCCACATGGCGCAGCGTGACTAATCTCCCCTTGGATGCGCGCGCGCATCACCGCCATGCCGTCGGAAGAACTCGCAATCGCACCCCTTACCGCGCCGCTCGACGTATCCGTCACGATGCCCGGCTCGAAAAGCATCACTAACCGCGCGATGCTGCTCGCCGCGATGGCGTCCGGTCGCTCGGTGATCGAAGGCGCGCTTTTGAGCGACGATACCCGGTACATGGCGGACGCCTTGCGCACTCTTGGCTTCGAAGTCGATATCGCCGCCGCCGCGCGGATCTCGATCGATGGCTACGGCGGCGCGATTCCGAGGGCGGATGCGGACCTTTATGTCGGCGGTGCCGGCACTGCGATGCGCTTTCTGCTGCCGTTTCTCACGCTCGGACGCGGTCGCTACCGAATCGACGGGAACGCCCGGATGCGCCAGCGGCCCATCGGTCCGCTGATTGCCGCGATGCGCCGGCTCGGCGCCGAGGTTCGCAGCGAACTCGGCAACGATTGTCCGCCGGTCGTGCTCGAGCGCACGGCAGAGCCTTTTGTGGGCGGTGCAGCGACGATCGACGCACACGAATCCTCGCAGTTTGTATCCGCGATGCTGATGCCGGCGGCGCTATGGCCGCGCGGTATCGAGCTGACGGTCGAAGGCGACGCGGCGCGTCCATTCATCGACATGACGCTCGCGCTCATGAGTGAATGGGGGGCCCGCGGCGCTATCGAGGGCGATACGATCGCCGTAAAGGGTAGACAAAAATATCGCGCGCTGCGGTTCGTGGTTGAACCCGACGCGTCGGCCGCCAGCTACTTCGCCGCGGCGGCGGCTTTATGCGGCGGCAGCGTCACGCTGCAGCGCCTATCGCGCGATTCCGTTCAGGGAGATATCGGGTTTCTCGACGTGCTCGAACGGATGGGGGCGCGCGTGACCTGGAATCCCGCCAGCGTGACCATCGCTGGGACGGGAAATCTAGCCGGCGTTGACGTGGTAATGACCTCGATGCCGGACATGGTTGCGACGCTCGCCGCGATCGCGCCGTTTGCGTCGTCGCCGACGCGCATTCGCGGAGTCGGTTTCATCCGCCACCACGAAAGCGACAGGATTCGCGCTCTCGCGACCGAGCTGCGCCGAATCGGCGCGGGCGTCGAGGAATTCAACGACGGGCTCTTAATCATGCCGGGAAAGCTCGCGCCCGCCTCAATTGAAACTTACGACGACCATCGGATCGCGATGAGCTTTGCGATCGCAGGCCTCAAGCTCGCAGGCATACGCATCCGCAATCCTGACTGCGTGGCAAAAACCTTCCCCGACTTCTTCAAACGCCTCGACGCGCTGCGCCGATAGCAGCTCGCAAAGCCTATCTTTGAATCGCAACCCGGATCTGCGTCAGGATCGCGACATGAAAATCAAGGTCGTCGTCCACGAAGCAGGAGAAGGAGGCTACTGGGCTGAGGTACCTTCGACACCCGGTTGCGCCACCCAAGGCGACACATTCGAGGAACTGCTCACAAATCTCTATGAGGCAGTCGAAGGCTGCCTCTCGGTTGAGGTCAACACGCCCAAGACCGCCAGCGCTGACCGAATCGTCGAGATCATTGTTTGAAGCAGCTTTCCGGCAAGAAGTTCGCGACAATCCTGGAGCGCTACGGTTGGAGCCTGCTTCGCGTACATGCAGCTATCATATCTTCGGCAAGCCGGGCAGCGTGGTGCGGCTCTCAGTTCCGGTGCACGGAAATCAAGCGCTGAAGCGCGGATTGCTCGCTCATTTGACTAAGCTCGCGGGTCTTGAGGAAAGCGACCTCGAATAGCCTATATGCCAGCGGCAGATCGAAGGGTCTGATCGAGTGCGTCATCCGCAAGCGCAACAAAAACATCAGGCCGCGCTGCGCTAGCGATTGCGCGCGGCGAGCGGTTTTCCGGCGCGAACTTTCGCCGCGACTGGTCTGACGCGCGCGTCCTCGACCGTCTTGTGACGCGGAAGCTTGTCGGCGGGTTTGTACCACTTCACCTGCGATTCAATTCCCCAATGCGCCTGCGGCGCGGCCTGCCCCGGATCGTCGAGGCTGCCGATCGTGACCAGGATATTCTCGGCGTGCTCGGTACTCTCGCAGGTCAGCGGCGAGCCGCATCGCGCGCAGAATCCGCGCCACGCGATTGGCGACGAACGATAGCGCTTGGGCCGGCCGCGCGTAAATTTGAAACTCGCTACGGGAAATCCCGCGAAGGCTCCGAACACGTTGCCCACGCTGCGCTGACACATACGGCAATGGCAGTATGCCGCACCCGCGGGAGCAACCGTTGCCTCGTAGCGCACCGCGCCGCATAGGCATCCGCCACTAACTTTTTTTCTTCCCGCTCCGGCGTTCTTCATAAACTCGATCCTACGGCGGCGAACGCCTCGATTAAAAGCGCCGCCGCGCCTCAATTTTCGCCGAGCGCGGCGCGGAGCGAGCGATGGAAATGCTCGAGCGCTTGCTCGTAGCGACCGTAGTAGACTTTGGCCAGCGCGCCGGATTCAAAATTGTGCTGGATCGTTTCGCCGATCGTGAAATCCTGCTCGACGACGCCGAGTAGCAAGTCCATCGTGCGCGCCCATTTCGGCGACGCGGCCGGCGCGAGAATACTGATCGCGGTCGTACTATCGCTGATCCCGTCGCCCGCGGGAAAAGTCCGATAGATTTCCGCGTGATCCGTCTGCATCACCAGAATCGTGTTCGGAAACAGATTCATCAGAATCGTCGCGTGCGCAACCAGGTCCCACTTTTCCTCGGGCAGGTCGCGCAGCTTCTCGATCGATTTGCGAATCCCGATATAGCGATGGTTAGCGCCGAACGCGTCGAACAGCGCCAGATTCTTGACGAACAGCGGCCCGACGTTGCCCGCGTGCAGCACCTTGATGTGATACGCCTCCCAAAACGTGTCGCTGACGAGCTTCCAGTTGATCCGCCGCCGCACGACGCGGGTCTCCTGATGCGCGAACCTTCCGATTCCGTAGGACTCGAGATCGTCACCGAGTCCGCCAACGATTTCCGCGGGATCGAGCGCCGCGCCGCCCGGCACAAGCCGAACCCACACCAGCCCATATTTTTCAGCGACCGGAAATTCGACCAGTCCGCACGCCGCGCGATCGAGCCCCGCGAACCCGAATTCATCCGGAATCGCAGTCAGGCGCCCGGCCGTGTCGTAAGTCCACGCGTGATACGGACACGCAAATCGCGCCGCGCCGTGGCCATTGCCGGAAACCACGCGAGCTCCCCGATGACGGCATACGTTGGCAAAGGCGCGCAACACGCCATCATCGCCCCGCACCACAAGAATAGGAACGGGAGCCATATCCTCGGTGATAAAATCACCGGAACGCGCAAGATCGGAGCTGAACCCCACGACGATCGGATAGCGCCCAAACAGAATCTCGCGCTCGCGCGCCGCGCGTTCGGGCGAAGCGTAGATGCGCGGATCGTTCGAGCTGAAATTCTCCGCCATCGGCGGACGCCCGCAATCGATCGCATCGAACGCGGCCCGAATCAGCCGCACCTGCTCGTCGTGCTTCATACTCGATTACCGAGATGGGTTATACGGGAAGATTCGCGCCGCCGTCGAGCGGCGGTCGGCGATGCGCGAGATGCGCACGCGATCAATGTGATGCGCGAGATGTGCCGCTGGCGGCGGCGCGGGCGCGCGCCAGCATCAGGGCATCGAGCGTAGCGGCATACTCGGGTTCGAATGTGCTCATCGCGGCGATCTTCTCGCCAGCCTCACGCTCGTCGGCCTCGGCCGCCGCGCGATCGATCGACGCCGGAGTCTCCGCGCCGCTCGCGAGCACCGTCATCGCGCCGTCTTTAACCTCAGCAATTCCGCCCGACACGACCCACGTCTGGACCGCGCCGCCGGAACGCTTGACCTCGAGCGCGCACGGAACAAGCGAGCTTATGAAATTAATATGCTCGGCCAGGACGCCGAATTGGCCGAGCGGTCCCGTCACGGTGACTTCTTCGACTTCGCCTTCGAAGACGACGCCGGTCGGAGTGACGAGCTGAAGCGCAAAGGTTGTCGCCATCGCGATTTACCGCCGCCCGGAGCTAACGCGCCTCGCCGCGCGCAAGGCGCTCGGCCTTTTCGCGCGCGTCATCGATCGTGCCAACCAGGTAGAAGGCCTGCTCGGGAAGATCGTCGCATTTGCCATCGAGGATCTCCTTGAACCCGCGCACCGTCTCCTCGCGCTTGACGTATTTTCCGGGCATGCTGGTGACCGGCTCCGCGACGAACATCGCCTGCGACAAAAAGCGCTCGACGCGGCGCGCGCGCGCAACCACCAGCTTGTCGTCGGCGGAAAGCTCTTCCATCCCGAGAATCGCGATAATGTCCTGCAGATCCTTGTAGCGCTGGAGAATCGCCTGCACGCCGCGCGCGACGGCGTAGTGCTCTTCGCCGACAATCTGGGGATCCAGTATCCGCGAAGTCGAGCCGAGCGGATCGACGGCCGGGAAAATCGCTTTTTCGAATATCTTGCGATCGAGCGCCGTGACCGCGTCGAGATGGGTAAATGTCGTCGCCGGCGCGGGATCGGTGTAGTCGTCTGCGGGAACGTAGATCGCCTGCACCGAAGTGATCGAGCCCTTTTTGGTCGTCGTAATGCGTTCTTCGAGCTCGCCCATATCGGTGCCCAAAGTCGGCTGATAACCGACCGCGCTCGGCATACGGCCGAGCAGCGCCGAGACTTCGGAGTTCGCCTGCACGAAGCGGAAGATGTTATCGACAAAGAAGATGACGTCCTTGCCTTCTTCGTCGCGGAAATATTCGGCGACCGTGACTCCCGTCAGCGCCACGCGGGCCCGCGCGCCCGGCGACTCGTTCATCTGTCCATAGACCAGCGCGGTCTTCGCGAGCACGCCCGATTCCTTGAGTTCGCCGTAGAGATCGTTGCCCTCGCGCGAGCGTTCGCCCACGCCCGCGAAAACCGACACGCCGCCGTGTTGCTTGGCGACGTTATTGATCAGCTCAAGGATTGTCACGGTCTTGCCGACGCCGGCGCCGCCGAACAGCCCGATCTTGCCGCCGCGCGAGTACGGGCAGATCAAATCGATCACCTTGATTCCAGTCTCGAGAATTTCAACCTCGGTGCCCTGATCGGCGAACGGCGGGGCATCGCGATGTATCGGCATCGCCTTGACGCCCTGAATCGGTCCCGCTTCGTCGATCGAGTCGCCGATGACGTTCATCAGGCGGCCCAAAGTACCGGGGCCGACCGGCACCGAAATCGGCGCACCGGTGTTCTTGACGTCCATCCCGCGGACGAGTCCGTCGGTCGAGTCCATCGCGATGCAGCGCACGGTGTTCTCGCCAAGGTGTTGCGCGATTTCGAGGACCAGGTTGTCGGGACGGTCGCTGATTGCCGGGTTCGAGACGCGCAACGCGGTGAAAATTTCCGGCAGAGCTCCGGCTGGAAACTGCACGTCCACGACGTTGCCCAGAATCTGGCTGATTTGTCCCCTCGCTGTATCGCTCATAACTCGACGATTCCCCGTGTAGTCTTTTTCGCTCAGCCGCGCAGCGCCTCGGCGCCGCCCACGATATCCATCAACTCGCGCGTGATCTGCGCCTGGCGCGCGCGGTTCATTTCGAGCGTGTACGACGCGATCATATCGATCGCGTTGCTGGTCGCGCTGTCCATCGCCGTCATCCGCGCGCCCTGCTCCGAAGCCTCCGCCTGCAGGAGCGCGTTGAACACCGCGGCTTCGAGATAGCTCCGCAGCACGACGGGCACAAGCTCCGCGCGGCTCGGCTCGACCAGGTAATCGATCGGCACAGCGGCCGGCGCGCCGGCGGGGCGTTCGGGACGGGCAACCGGCAGCAGGCGCTCGAAAACCGGACGCTGCGAGATCGCGGACTTGAATTGGGTATAGACGATTGACGCCTCGCTGACCGCGCCCGACTGAAAATCCGACAGCATTCGCGCGGCGATTTTCCGCGCCAGTCCGATCGTTCCGAGCCGGGGCAGATTATCCACGCTCTGCGCGCTGATCGGCGCCCGGGTCCGGCGGAAGTGATCGAGCGCTTTTTTGCCGACCGCGAAGTAGCCCACGCTGAGCCCTTCGCGCTCAGCCGCGCGGCGGCACTCCTCGGCGGCGCGCAGCAAGTTGGAATTGTAGCCGCCGCATAGTCCGCGGTCCGAGGCAATCACGACGATCAGCGCCGCCTTCGCCGCGTCTTCGGGCGGCGCGACATTTATCCCCTCGGACGTAAGCAGCGAATCCGCAACCCTCGCCAGCGCATGGCTGTACGGCCGCGACGCAACCAGCGCTTCTTGCGCGCGGCGCAGCCGCGCCGCCGCGACCAGCTTCATCGCGCGCGTGATCTGCTGGGTCGATTTGACCGAGGCGATTCTCCGCCGGATTGCCTTTAGCGAGGCCATCTTCTATGCGCCTGCGCGCGGCGCCTACGCGGCGCTGGGAGCAGCCTTCGCATGTTCGGCTAGGAATGATTTCTGGTAGGCTTCGAGCGCAGCCTTGAGCTTGCCGCGCAGCTCGTCGCTCAGCTCGCGCTTGTCGCGAATCTCGGCCAGCAGATCGGCGTGGCGCGCTTCGAAGACCGTGTACAGGCCGTGCTCGAAGGCGCGAATTTGTTCAACCTCGAGCGCGTCGAGAAACCCCTCGTTGGCCGCGAAGACCAGCACAACTTCCTTGTCGATCGTCAGCGGATCGTACTGATTCTGCT
>JAJZAG010000093.1 GCA_021799555.1 Deltaproteobacteria bacterium
CACGCAAGCGCGCGTGCCGCCCGCCCTCGTCGCACAGGCGCGCGGCGATCCGCGCGTGGCGCGGCTAGCGCGGCGGATAACCGATCGCTTGTTTACGCGGATCGGCGCGCGGCCAGGGTTGTTCAATGAATGGATGGTGCCGCTTGGGGCGATCGAGGGCGCCGCCAATCGGATTCGCTACGGCGCGCAACGCGGTCTGCGTCCGAGCGTCGATGATTGGGAGTTTTTCCCGCTGCCGCGCGGCCTCTATCCGCTCTACTGGATAATCCGCCCGTTCCGCCTGCTCGCAGCTCACGGGCCGCGTCTGTTTTCCGGCGCTGCGCGCGCGAATGACTCCGCGCGCAAGCGCGCTGCGGTTCGCGAATGAGCCGTACGCTCATTCAATTCGCGCGTGCGCTCGCCGGTCAGGCGCGATGGCGCGCGATGGCGGCGCTTGGGCTGATGATCGCCTTTTCACTGACCGAGGGCGTCGGTGTCCTGATGCTGTTTCCGCTGCTGCAGGTCGCGGGGATCAATTTGACGAATCAGGGCGGGGCGGGGCGGCTCGCACGCATGGCTGCGGCGGGTTTCGCCGCTGTGGGACTTAAGCCGTCGCTTCCGCTTCTGCTCGTGATCTTCGTGGTCCTGATCGGTTTGCGAACCTTTCTGGGCCGGATGCAAAGCGACGCGATGTATCTGGCCGAACAGCACTTCGAGGTCGGATTGCGGCTGCGTCTGTACCGGGCGATTTCGCGCGCGAACTGGCTCTACCTGTCGCGTGCGCGCACGTCGGATTTCGTGCACGCGCTGTCCACGGAGCTGGCCAGAGCGGGGCAGGCCGCGTTCGACCTGATGCTGCTTGCCGCCGACTTGATTTTGACCGCGCTCTACCTGTTGATTGCGTTCCGGCTCGCACCGGCGATGACGGCGATTGTGCTCGGATGCGGCGGCGCGCTGGCGGCGGCGATGCGCGGGCGCACGCGCGAGATTCATCAGTCGGGCGAGGAGATTTCAGCATCGATCAATTCGTTGTTTGCCGCGATGACGGGGCATCTTGAAAACTTAAAGCTCGCCAAGGCCTACGGCGCGGAGGCGCGCAATTACGCGATGTTCGCGGAACTGACGCGCGAGGTCGAGGGGGCCAATATCGCGGCGCAGCGGCATCAGACGGCCGCGTCGGCGTGGTTCGAGCTCGGATCGGCGGTTATTCTCGGCGCGGTGTTGTATGTCGCGGTTGGCGCGCTGAGGGTTGCGCCGGCGGCGATTCTGATTCTGCTGGTGCTCTTCGCGCGCGTGATGCCGCGGTTTCTCGCGGCGCTGCAGCGCTGGCATTCGCTGGTCAACACCGTGCCGGCATTCGCGAATCTCACGGCGATGGAAAGCCGCTTCACCGCCGCCGCCGAACCGGAGCCGGCCGAAGGCGGGCCGCCGCTTGAGTTGCGCCGCGAGATCTCGCTCGACCAGGTAAGTTTCGCGTACACGCCCGAGGCGCCGGTATTGAGCTCGATCAGCGCCGTAATACCGGCCGGGCAAATCGTCGCGATCGTCGGTCAGACGGGCGCGGGCAAGAGCACGCTTGCCGATCTGGCGATGGGTCTGATCGCGCCGGATTCGGGGCGTATCGCGATCGACGGAGTGCCGCTCGAGGCGGTTTGGATCGCGAGATGGCGCGAACGGATCGGCTACGCGGCATCGGACACGTTTTTGTTTCACGGTTCGATTCGCGACAATCTGCTCTGGGCGCGGCCCGACGCCTCCGACGGCGATCTGCGCGAGGCGCTCGAGGCCGCGGCGGCCGCGCAGTTCGTCGCCGCCTTGCCGGACGGTCTTGGCACTATCGTCGGGGATCGCGGCGTGACGCTTTCGCAGGGCGAGCGCCAGCGCCTCTCGATCGCGCGCGCGTGGCTGCGAAGACCGCGCCTGATGGTCCTCGACGAGGCGACCAACAGCCTCGACTCGGAGACGGAGGCGCGGATTTTTGAGGCGCTTGAGCGGCGGCGCGGCGACTTGACCGTGGTCATGATCGCGCATCGATTGTCAACGATTCGCCGCGCCGATTTGATCTACGTGATCGAAGATGGCCGGATCGTCGAGTACGGCACGTGGAACGATTTGGTTGCCCGCGGCGACGGGCGCTTCCACGCGCTTTGCGAGGCGCAGGCGCTCTCAGGATGAAACCGGCGCGGCGGATTGTTTGGGCTATCGGGTGAAGCGACCCCGGACAGCCGGGTGCTGAACGACCCGGGCGGGCGCCCAAAGTCGCTCGTACAGAGGTTCCCTAATGTCCGATCATCTTGAACCGCGATGAACCGTGGCGGAGTTGGCTGCCTGAGCCGGGCAGTGGCGCGGCGGGGGCAGGCGGCGCGTTCGGGGCCGAAGGCGCTGTCGTTGCGACTGGAAACTTCAGGTCGCGCCACGATCGTTCGGTCTTTATGAAAGCGTCGGGAGAAACGCTGACTTCGCCTCGAAACGGCCAATCGAGCGCGACAATCAGAACGACCACCAGCGCAAGCGAAGTCGAAACCGCCGCCGTGGTGATCAGGTGCATCCGGAAATCATGGAAGCCGAACAGATATGTGTACCCGATCGTGAGCGCGCCGCCGAGGAAGATGATCCACCAGATAACGTCGGGGATATGACCCTGCGCGGCCGAGAGCCTGCTGCTGCGCGCGCTGTAAAGCATGTTCAGGGTCTTGAGCAACTCGGCCTGGATCACGGCTTCGCCGCGGCTCTGCGGCTGCATCGTGACGATCGCGCTGTGCACCGTGCGCAGCGGCTCCCATCCCTTGGTCGGCAGATTGCCGGCCTGTTGCTGCGGCCATTCCTGGTTGACGACGGTGTTAACGTAGTCGGTGATTGCGGTGCGGATCTGCTGGCCCATGCTCGCCGGAAGTCCCTGCGTGTCGCGATAGATGCTGCCGACGCAATCGGCCTCGTGGTCCACGAGGTCTTCGGCATTGGAAAAAGATTGCCAGGTCGCGATCGCTATGAAGGCGAGGAGCACCGCGTAGGTGACGCTGATTACGGCCACCGTGAAACCGGTCAGATCGTTGTGGGCACGGCGCACGTCAACGTGAATCGAACGGTGAAAGATCGCGAGGCCCAGGCACGCGGCGCCGTCGAGCAGCAGGACGAGAATTGTTCCCCAAAGCCAGGTGGGCGAGCCGTATATGAAATCGAGGATCATTGGAGACCGACCATAATGGGCGTGTTCATCCTTGACAGCGTCCGTCGCGCGGATGGTGCGAGAGGGGGGACTTGAACCCCCACGCCTTGCGGCACTGGATCCTAAGTCCAGCGCGTCTGCCGTTCCGCCACTCTCGCCCGGAATCGTGAATCAGCGGAAACTCAAATTATTGGAAGCGCGGGAGCTTTTGAAGAGACCCGTCCGGCCAGTGCGGCACGCGACTTGGCGCCGTTGCTGTGATAAAGTTGTGAGATGCAGATCAGGAAAATTCTCCGCACCCAATGGCGCAACCGAATTGATTGCGAGAGCCGACGCTTGCGCCCGGCTCTGCTTGTGACGATAGCTGCAATCGCTCCGATCGCGAGCGTCGCTGCACTCTGCAGCGGTGCGCTCGCCGGGCAATCCGCGCAAAGCGGTACAGTCGTTGCGACAGTCGGCGCGCATAAGATCACCCAGGCCGAGGTTGACGCGAAGATCAAACCGCAGATGGCGGCGCTTGAGGGCAAGATTTACGATCTCAAGCACGATGCGATCGAATCGCTCGCCGACGACTACCTGCTCGAGCAGGCGGCTGCGCGCGAGCATATGAGCGTCGACGCGTATACGCAAAAATACATCACCGGCGCGACGCCCAAGGTCACCGACGCCGAGGCGAAGAAATATTTTGACGCGCACAAGGGCAACAGCACAGTCGCATACGCGCAGATAAGGGACCGGCTGATCGGGCTGTTGCAAAGCCAGCGCGATCAAGAGCATCGCGACAAGGTGCTCGCGGCCTTGCGCAAGCGCGAACCGCTCAACATCATGCTCAAGCCGCCGCGCACGCAAGTCGCGACCGCGGGGCGTCCTGCGCTTGGTCCAGCCAACGCGCCGGTCACGATTATCGAGTTCTCGGATTTCCAGTGCCCGTTTTGCGGGCGCGCCGAGCCGACCGTCACGGAAATTATCAAGAAGTACGGCGATAAGGTGCGTTTCGTATATGTCGATTTCCCGCTGCCTATGCATAACCACGCGCTTGACGCCGCCAAGGCCGGGCAGTGCGCCGCGGAGCAGGGCAAATTCTGGCCCTACCACGATCAGCTATTCGCCGATCAATCAAAACTGGCGCCCGCCGATTTGAAGGCGACGGCGAAAAAGGTCGGACTCAATACGGCCAAGTTTAATGCCTGCTTCGATCAGGCCAAGACCGAGCCGATCGTCGCCGGTGAACTCGCGCAAGGCAAGACGCTCGGAATCGACGGGACACCGACGTTCTACGTCAACGGCCGCCAGCTCGTTGGTGCGCAGCCGATCGACAGCTTCACCCAGGTGATCGACAGCGAACTGGCCGCCCAAGGCGAGCACGGCGCCAAACAGGCGCGCGCGAACTGACCCGGGTTGCGCAAGGAAACTTACCAACCGTTTGATTAGTGGAATCAGGCGATGGAGCGCGGCGCTCTTGCAACAAGGGGCCCATTGCCCGTAACATCGTCGGAACATGACGATCGGTGAAGAATATTCACCGCAAACTCTCGCAGGGATACTGAATTTCAATGGCAATCAGCTTTCCATCGACCGACTATTTTGAGGCCCTCAAGGGCAAGATGACGGCGCAGCAGGAGAAATTTCGCCGCCTGGGCTTTATCGACACGACTTTCGGGGTCAAGGTCGGCAACAATGGCAAGGCCCGCAATTTCGTGCTCGAGTTCGAGGTCTTCGACCTCAAGAATGTGCGCGAGGTTGACGCGATCGATCTGAAGAAGGTCGATTTCATGATCGAGGGCGATGCCAGAGTCTGGCGCGAGATGATCGAGAATATCCATCGCAACGGCGAAGCAGACTCTTCGCACGATCTGAACACGCTCGCGCATTTCGGCGAACAGTTGAAGATCGTATACGACGACCCCGACGGCCACGACAAACTCTACCGGTTCATGGAATCGATCCAGAAGTTCTTCGACCTATCGAGTCAGGTCGAAGTCAGCTTCAGTTGATGATCGCGATCGCAATCAAGCAGCGGAGGCGCGGCTAGCATGGCTTATCTTTCGACTACCAATTACCTCGAGGACAAGGACTTCATCGACAAGTGGCTGTACACGATGAGGACCGGCGAGATGGATCTGTCGTGGATGAAGGCCGCGACCGAGAAGGTCAAGCCGCACGAGGCTAATTCACGCCGTGGCTTGACCTACCGCGATCTTGACCTCGGTAGCTATGGTTTCACCGGCGTGCCGGAAAAAGTGCGCGGCAATCGCTCCTACGCGCCGCGCGGCGCCGAGATACCGGCCGGCGTCCCGGACGCGCAGCCGTGGGTCTCGCGCAAGAGCGAGGTATGGGCGTTCAACACCGAGAGCTACTACGAAGAAGCGGTCAGCCGCCAGTGGAATGTCACCACGGATATCCCTTGGGAGCGTCTGGACAGCGTCGAACTGCCCGAGACGATCGGGAAGGCGCTTTCGCAGTTGATGACCTTTCTCACCGAAGTGGAAATGATCGCGACTGATACGCCCGCGATGTGGCTGCCGAGGCTCAATCCCGATTTTATCGAAGTCAAGGCGTTCATCGCCGCGCAGGCGATGGACGAGGCGCGCCACACCGAGGCGTTCCGCAAGCGAGCGCTGACGACGGGATGGGGCCTGATGAAGGCGAGTCCGGTCAACGAGATGGCGCTAAAGCATCTGCGCGACGCCGACTCGTTCAGCGAGATGTCGGTGGCGCTGCATCTGGTCGCCGAAGGCAACGTGCTGACGATGTTCCGGTTCAGCGAATATCTATCGCCGACCGACGTTGACAAGCGCATCTTCCGCCTCGTGATGCAGGACGAAGCGCGCCACGTCGGCTACGGAATGCAACATTTCAAGTACGTGCTCGAAAACTTTCCCGAAAAGCGCGAAGTCCTGCACGCGCATCTCGACGAGGCCGAGAACATCTCGTTCGCCGGTTCGGCCGCAACCGAACTAACCGAGTCGTTCATCATTCTGGCGGGCGGCGGCCTCAAGAAGGAAAATATCGAGGAAGGCATCAAGATCACGACCAAGTTCAACCTGAAGCAAATGGAAGAGCATTTCGAGCGGCTCGATAAGTGCGGGATGCCCGAGCGCAAACAGCGCTCGAAGCTCTATCAGATGTATGAGATGGGCAGGGCCGCCGCGGAAGCGGCCGGAATCAAGCTCTGAGGTATTATCAGCGTGGCCTTTTACGCCGACAAGGATTACACGACCGATCAAACGGTCTTTGAAGCCGTCAACCAGGTGATGTCGGGAAATCTGACACTGTTCTGGTACGACGCTAAGACTGAAAAAGTCAAAGGCAAGCCGACCGATTTGCGCCGCGGGCTGACCTATAAGGATCTCGATCTGGGCAGCTACGGATACAGCTCGATCCCCGAGAATCTGCGCACCAGCCAATCGATGGTCGCGCGTGGGAGCGAGAAGTGGGGCAATCTGCCCGATATGGGCTACGTCGTCAACCGCAAGTCGGAGATCTGGGCCGACAACGTCACCTACCTCTACGAGGAAGACAAGTCGCGCCGCTGGACTCCGGCGGTCGACGTTCCGTGGAGCGACCTCGACGCACATCCGATTGCGGCGCCGATCGAAGCGGCGTGCTCACAGCTTTACACCTTCTTGCAGGAATGCGCGCTGGTCTCGATGGACTTCGCAGCGCGATGGGTTCCACTGGTTAATCAGGATTTCATCGAGCAGAAGAGCTGGATGTGCGCGCAGATGTTTAACTGGGCGCGCCTCAATGAGGCCTTCCGCAAGCGCGCGCTATGCGGCGGCGCCGGACTCGGACGCGCCAGCGTCTCGGGCGAGCAGGGCCTCAAGGAGTGGCTGTGGGCCGACTCGTATCCGAAGGGTTCGCTCTCGATCAATCTGTCGCTCGGCGGGATTGTGCTCGCGATCTGCCGGCACGTCGCCGCGTTCGCGCCGAGCAAGGTTGACCGCGTGCTGATGGGTTACGCGATGCAGGATAGTGCCCGGCAGACGGCCTACGGCTCAGGCCAGTTACGTTACTACTTGACCCATCGCCCGGCCGAAATGAGCGCGATGCAGGAATACGTCGATGACAGCGAGCATGTTATGCTCGCGCTTCTGGGCAGCCCGGAACTGATCGAGCCGCTGATTATCATCTCGGGCGGCGGCCTCCAAAAGGATCAGGTCCAAGCCGGCCGCGCCGCCGTGGCAAAATTTCTGCGCCTCGCAATCAGCGAATATTTCGAGCGCCTCGAAGCCGCTGGACTTGCCGCGAGCCGCACGCGTAGCCGGATCGCGCCGGTTGTCGAACGAATCAGCGCCGCAGCCTGAGCGGCAGGTGCTGACCGCACCGTGCGCGCGCAAGTGCGCCGGTGCTTCGGCCTGAACGCGGCGTCATGCGCGGGCCGTTCCCAACGGGTTGGTTCAGTACGTGTGAATCGTGCCGAGCAGGATGTTGGCCTTGTGCGAGAGGCTGGCCGCCGCCGCATATTCTTTGCGCGTGAGCGCTTTCTGCGCGCTGTCGAGCAGGTCGACGGCAAGCGCGTACGTCTTTGCGTCGGCGCCGCTCAGACGGGTGTGATCAATTCGACCGATCGACGCGGTTGCCGCCTCGACGGAGCTGACCGCCTCGTCGCGATGCCCGCTCGATGAATCCGAGATGATCGTTGGCGTCGATGCCGCGTCGGGCGTGGCGTGCGCCGATCCGTTCGAACTGCCGCGCGACGGCGAATTGGCGCTGGCGGTCGAGGGTGTACCGCGCCGCGCAGGCGGTAGTGTCCCGTGCGAAGCTCTGGCGGCGGCCGCGGCAGCGTCATGTGCGGCCGCCGAGGCTTCGGCGGCGACCTTGGCGGCTTCAGCGGCTTTTAGCGCCGCGCGATTAGCCTTCTCAATCGCAATCGCCGCTGCATCGTTGTCCGGCGTTGTCGCTACTGCGGGTGCTTCCGGTGCCGCGGTGGCGGGAGTAGCCGGCGGTGGTGGCTGATAGAACGGCTGCCACTCGGCGCACGCATAGACGCTCATCGTGATCGTCGCGGCCAACACAGCGACGGCCGCCTTAATTCCCGACGCGCCTGACATATGGTCTCGCCCAGCTCGATTATTCCTGGCCTCGTGCGGGCAGACCTCGCCCGCCGTCGGCGGCCGGGAATCTAACGTTGCAGATGGTTCCTTCACCGAGATTGGATGCTATCTCAATTGTGCCCTGGTTCAACTCGATCGCGCGCAGTGCGAGTGGCAGGCCCAGCCCGGTGCCTTCGCGTTTGGTGGTGTAGTACAAATCGAAAATCTGCTCGATCTTGTCGGGCGCAATTCCTTCGCCCCGGTCCGAAACCACCAGCTCCACCGTCCCGTCGCGCGCGGCGCTGCTAAGCGTCACCGGCCCGCCATTCGGCATTGCCTGCATCGCGTTGTGAATCAGATTTGTAAGCGCCTCGGAAACCATCGCGCGATCCGCGCGGATCGTGGGCAGCGCGGGATCGAGCCGCAAGTTCACGGTTACGTTTTCGGGTTTTGCCGCCGCCGCGAGCTCGGTGAGAAGATCGTTGGGGTTGAACTCGCTGATCTTGAGCTCGGCCGGCCGCATAAACCGCAGCAGCGCCTCGACCGACTGGTCCAGCCGGCGCACATCGGCGCGTAAATGTTCGAGATGCCGCTCGACGTCGCGGCCGGACCCGGCGTCATCCTGCAAAAGACCGATTCGCAGGCTCATCGATTGCAACGGGCTGCGCAGTTGATGAGCCACTCCAGAGATTAGCGCTCCCAAGCGCGCGAGTCGGCTCGAATACTCGACCACGGTTTCGAGTTCGCGCACCGCGTTCATGTCGCGCAACACCATCAGCAGCCCCATCGGACTGCGGCTCGTGCCCAGCCGGAAGAAAGACGCGAGAATCGAGGCGCGTTCCGAATCCGGATCGTCGCCCTTGATCGGCACGTCATGCGCCTCCGCCCCTGACTCGAGCGCAGCCTGCGCCATCAGGACGATCGGATGATTCTTGCGCAGCAGCACGGCGAGCCGGCGGCCTTCGGCGGTGCCGGATCGAGCGAGCCCAAGGATCGCGCGGGCCTCGGGATTGGCGAACAAAACGGTACCCTCGCCATCGAGCAGGATCACGCCGTCGCGGATCGAGCGAATCATGTCGAAGGCTTGCGTGGGTTTGGTCTCCCAGCGGCCCGATTCCGTATGCATCTGGCGCGACAGCCGCTTGAAGCGATCCGCAAGTCCGCTCAGGTCTGTTCCGGCCTGAACAATCGAGCGTGCTTCGTCGGCGCGGCCGAGTCCGGCGGCGATCAAGCTGAAGCCCGCGAACATCAGATTGCGCAGGACAATCGCCGCGACGATGAATGCGGCCAGATCGACCGCGATAAACCCCGCGAAAACCAGCGCCAGGCGTCTGGTCTGCGCCGCGATCAGCGCCGTCGTGATCGTCACGGTTATGGTTGCGAACGGCTTGCCGGCGATCGCGATGGGCCGCGCGATCGCGTATTCCCGATTCGCGGAAATCGCGCGCAACGCCGGGAGCGGCCACCAACTCGAAAGCCGTGCCTGCAAATCCTCCATCGAGGGCATCGCTGGTTGCGCGGGCGCCGCCTCGTCGTCGGCCGCGACCATCACTTTACCCTGCGCATCGAGCACTCGAGCGCCAACCACCGCCCATCCGAAGGCCTGTGTCGAGGCGAGCAGCGACTTGAGTGCGGGGTCTCGCTCAAGCGCGGCGGCGGGGTCGCCATGCGAAGCCTCGAGCGTCGCGCGGATCTGTTCGTAGATTTGCTCGGTCATCAGGTTGCCCGAGTCCGCGATTCCGTTGACGACGTTCTTGATCGTGTAGGAGAGCGAGAAGATCGCGATCGAGATCGTCGGGATCAACTGCAGGAGCAGGAAGGCAACCAGAAATCTTGCCCGCAGACGGTTCATTGGAACGCAGTGTCGCAGAGAATCGCGGCTAAGTTTTCTTGACCGGTCTAGTCGCGCGCGTAAGCGAAAATTTCCAAATCACGCCAAGTATCGGACAGGAACAATACGGCGCGCAATCCCGGACAACCAACGATCATATTTAGAGATGACTCGATCGGCAGCAAAATATTTTCCCCGATAAATTGCTTTAGGAAAGCCGGTGCTGATCGGCAAAAAGCTTCTTCCGCCGCGACTTTCCGGGTTGAAGGAATTTCCTTGCTTTTGCCCAATTCGTGTATACTCACGCTTAGAGTCTACCTTGCTACGACGGCGTTGCATCCGGCTCGCCCGCTTAATCGCCGATTCTCACTTTTTAGGAGGTCGAATTTTATGGCAGATACCACGCTCGATAATGGCGTTGCCGCCGCATCCGACACCTTAAATAACGTCCGCAAGGCCAGCCACGATGCGCTGAGCGACACGTTGGATAGCGCTCGCGAGTACGGCGCAAAATCCCTCGATTTAGTTGGTCAGGCAAGCGAGGGACTGCTCGATTTCGTCAAGCGAGAGCCGCTGCTTGCGGTTGCGGGCGCGTTCCTCGTCGGATACGTCGCTGCCCAAGTCATCCGACGGATTTCCGCGTAGGAGTCCGTAGATGGAGCCGCGCGCGGAATCGCAGCCTCCAATCATCTCCGAATCGGCTTTGGAAGCCTACATCCGGCAAAATCCCCTGACTGTCATTGGCATCGCCGCCGGTGCGGGCTTCGTGCTGGGTGGCGGACTGCGAACTTGGGTCGGCAGAGCGATGGTTGCGTATGCGGTGCGGATCGTAGCGCCTAAAATCGTCCTCGACGCGCTTGCTGATGCGAGTGAGAACTATGGAAGACGACACCGATCAACTCGAGGAACAACTCGAACAGGCAAAGGAACAACTGCATCAGACTCTGGCGGAAGTGAACGAAAAAGCCGAAGCGGTGGGCGAGCAACTCCAGCCCGAACGGCTGATTGAACGCTATCCCGGAACCGCGATATGCGCCGCGGCCGGGGTGGGCTTTCTGCTCGGAACCATCGACGACAAATTCGTCGCGCTGGGTTTGATTCTGAGCGGCGGACTACTCCACCTCGCCGGCAAGGCCCGCGATTCCCGAGTTTCCCGTGGCTCGCGGTAGGATTCCAGCAACGATGCAGACCAACAGAATGGATCCGGCCGCACCACATCCGCCCGCGAGCGAAGTCAGTTGGCCCGAGCTCGTCGAGCGCGTAGTTGCCGATCTGACCAACGTGATTCGGGCCGAGCTTCAACTCTTCCAAAATTCGCTGGTTCCGATTTTCTCTGATCTGAGCGATCGCGTTGTCGC
>JAJZAG010000094.1 GCA_021799555.1 Deltaproteobacteria bacterium
GGTCCCGGCCAACCCCGTATCCTTGAGCGTTCCGAACGCGTCGTACCACGGCCGATAGAACGCAAAGAAGTCGGCGTCCTTCAACAGCAGCGTGTCGTAGCGGCCGAAGAACTTGTAGTTCTTTACGAAATGATAGTCGGGACGGATATCGCCGAGCTGACGCGCTTCATCCAGCTCCCAATGGTTGAAGTCGAAGCTGCCGCCGGTCTGCGTCGCAGCCGTGCCCGGCACCGCAGTCGTCGTGGTCGGCGTCGGATGCGTCAGCGTGGTCGGCGTGCCGTTGTTGGCGCTCGAAGGCACTCCCCAGCGGCCCTCCTCGCGGGTCTCGAAGAACCCGAACACCGAGAAGTCGCCCTGCGTAATCGTCGCCATCGCCGCCGACGTCCATAACGTTGCGACCGTCGCCACGGCAGCGACGAACAGGGTTCGCCAGCTGCTTCGGCGTTCCGAACCCAAGGTTCTAGCCGTCATGAAACTCATCCTCCCCCGGCTCTGTATCCTGTCCCCCAGCGCCGGATTCTCTCCCTTGAAACCGGCGTGCGCGGCAGCCTATCTGACCGCTTGGAGCGGCTGAATAGGGACGCACGCAAAGACCCAAAATTAGGTCTTCGTTAAGTTTAGGGGTTCAATTCAGTGGAACAGCGGTGTTCCAATGATAGGATTCGGAATTGACGACGATTTGCTCTGCACGCGTTAGCCCGAACGCGGCACCTAATGCGCGAAACATTCAGAGGTCCCACTGCATGTTATGAGTTCTATCGCGGTAGACGCATTGCAATCCGGTCTTGACGCGGGTGGTCAGATGAGCGCCAAGGGCTGGATGATGCTGGCGAATTTTTTCTATCGAGCGGCGGATCGCACGCGTCACGTTAATCCTGGAGCGTTGCGCTACCGATGCGGCGCGCCTATCTCTTCCGCCCAACCCGACCGCGCGGCTAAGTTCGCGGGTGAGAAATGAAATCTCTTCCTCAAGCTCGAGGGCGCGTTCCACATTCCCCAGCGCCTTGGCTTCTTCCAAAAACGCGCGGAGTTCATGTAGGCGGCGACGATAGGCCCCTTTAGCCCGAGGGTCGAGCATCTCGCCAGCGTCCGCTGGGTTGTCGGAATGAAGTCCCGCGTCGGACAGTTCGTCCTCGCTCATGCGGACCTGCGGCCGCGCCGCGAAGCTTGTCACCGCACTCGACTCGCTGCGCATCTCCAGTTCGCTCGCATGAAATTCGCGCCCGGGATAGCGCAATAACTGCGCAATATACCGCATTCCACGCGAGTCCTTGATTCGCAACGTGTCTCCCGCATACGCGAGGGTCCAGTACTCACCCTCGCAACGAAAGATCGCCCGCGTCTCGGTCATTTCCGCGGCGGCGTCATCTTCGGCGACCTTGAAACCCAACCCGTCGGGACCACTCAAATCCGCATCCGATCCCTCGTAAAACTGATCTTGGCTATCGCGTCCGCTGGATTGTGCCGGGTAATTTACGTTCTCCTGCGCTAAAATCACTCCGGCGCGCGCATTCGGCTGAGCCGCGCAACTACCAGATGGGTTCGAGTTCGCCCCGGGCTGCAAGTCCTGAATGACTTCGTCGCCGAGCGCTTGAGCGATTGCGGCAAGCACCGGTGCAGTCTCGCCCAGATAAGGCAGATGAGCGCTGCCCGACAGTGGTACGAGACACCCGTGCCGCAGGCGCGCCGCAAGCTCGCGTCCAGCACGATAGGGACAAGTGGAATCGTGAAGACGATGAATCACGGTGGAAGGGACTTCGAGATTCGCCGCCAGTTCGCTCACGTTGGCGCCGTATATCAGTGCCTCGGTGGCCTTAACAACGTTGGCGCCCGTGCTTGCCTGCCGATACATTGCCGCGATCGCCTGCAGGGTCATGCCATCGGCTTGGGGCGCATGAAGATCTGCAATCAGCCGCGACGCGAGTTCCCAGCGATCGACCATCAGCGCCTTCAACACTTGGGGAACATCCCGGCCTGCGTCGAGATGCTCGGGGCTTGCGGAGGTACCGAATAGCACGAGGTTGCTGACGCGTTCCGGATGCTGCGCCGCGTAGGCAATCGCGATCGGCCCACCAGCGCCGTATCCAAAAATCGCAAAGCGCTCGAGGTTGAGCTTGTCGACCAGCCTCTCGAGAAGTGCCACTTCGAAAGCAAGCGTGAACTCAGCTCTCGTCCAGTCAGAAAGGCCGCATCCTTGCGAGTCGTAGCGAATGACGCTGTGCCGCTGCGCGATCGCCTCATAGAAACTGCGGATCGCCGTGACCTGCCACTCGAGGTCAAGATGACTCAACCAAGGTGCGGTCCGGACAATCGGACTTCCGGCGCCAATCCTTGAATAGGCAAGTCTGGCTCCCCGCTCATCCGTCAAAAACTGAATTCGCTGGTCCATCTGCATCACCTATCCCGCTGCATCACCAGATCGATCACGGCCTCACCATGAGCCAGAATGAGCATCGCGCGGCAGACTCCTACAGGTGCCGCTGATCTCCGCTTCCCTACCCGGCGTGTCAGCAAAATATCGCGCCGGCCCTGATGGGGTAGGGATCCGAAGCGGTCGAGGATCCGCCCCCCGTTGAGCTATGTTCAAAGTCATCCGGGAAATTCACGGATGCAGTCTGATGCAGTCACCCATTGAAGGCGCCGTGCAGAACCACAACACGCGTCCCATGTGCCTTGCTATGGTTCACCTCGACGCGAGGCAAGTCAACTCCCTAACATTCGTTAGGTGCCAGGGTTTCCCTATCTTACAAGTAGACAATTCCGATTCTGGCTTTCCAAAAGTGTCAGACGCTTGACGAGCGCCGCGGTTGCGATTCTTGATACCTCTGCAATAGAGGGAATAATCTCATTGCAGACGGGGAGGATTCGCGATGGACACGAAAAGCGCTGTCCGCGAGACGGTTGAGAAGTATCGCGCGAAGCTGGTTGGGTTAAGCCATCTTATCCACGCCAATCCAGAACTCGGATTCGAGGAAGAAAAGTCGTCGCGTTGGATCTCCGAATTTCTTACCGATGCCGGTTTCGCCGTTGATTCCGGAATCTGCGAGATGCCCACCGCGTTCGTCGCGCGCGCGGGATCCGGACCACTCCATATCGCAATTTGCGCGGAATACGATTGCCTGCCGGGAATCGGCCACGCTTGCGGGCACAACATAATCGCCGCAATGGCCGCAGGCGCTGCCATTGGCGCCGCTCGGGTTGCCGACGAACTGGGTCTGACGATAAGCGTGATCGGCACCCCCGCCGAAGAAATCGGCGACGCCAGCGGAAAGATCCTGCTTCTCGAACGCGGCGCTTTCGAAGGTGTCCATGCGGCGATGATGACGCATCCGGCACCGCTGGACATGGCCGAACCCCCAATTATCGCGATCGCGACCTTTGACGTTCATTATACCGGGAAAGAAGCCCATGCCTCCGCGTTTCCCGAAGCCGGTATTAACGCCGCCGATGCTCTGACCGTAGCGCAGACCGCGATCGGATTGTTACGTCAGCATATCGGCCACGACGACCGCGTACACGGTATTATTACTCATGGCGGTGAAGCGCCTAATATCGTCCCCGCACATACAAGCGCCCGGTACATGGTGCGCGCGAAAACACTTAAAGAACTCGAACATATCAGATCCCGTGTAATGAACTGCTTCGAGGCGGGCGCGCTCGCCACCGGCTCAAAACTCGAAGTTCGCGGCGGAAGCAAACCTTACGCCGAAATGATCCACGATCACGGTCTCGCTGCGCTTTATCGGCACAACACCGAGCAGCTCGGCCGCACGTTTCTTAGCATACCTGGAATGGACCGAGCGGCTGGCTCGACCGATATGGGCAACATATCGCTTGCTCTGCCCTCGATTCATCCGATGATCGGCATCAATTCGCTTCCCGCGATAAATCATCAGCCGGAGTTCACCGCCCACTGCATCAGCGCCGACGCCGATGGCGCCGTTTTCGATGGCGCACTCGCCATGGCGTGGACAATCTCCGACGCGGCAATCGACCAGCAATCCCGCCAGAGGCTTCTCGCGCGACAGAAGCGGCTCCCGGTGACTTGAAGCTCTGCCGGCCCAGTCAATTTTCCAAGGGAAAGCGCGGAGTCGGGCGCACGAACTGCTATAATTAAGCATAAGGTCTAAGCCCGTTCGGAGTCCGAGGAGAATCCATTCGATGAAGCGCGCGCTTTTTCTGTTTTGCCTGCTGTCATTTGCCGCATGCGGGATCGTCGAACATGGCGCTGCCGACGTCCGCCGCGACAACGCCGACATGACTGCGGCGTCCAAGAAGATTCTTATCTCCGGCGGTGGTGATGTCCCCGGCCATCCGCATCTCAGCACGCTCGGCCCCGTTCAGGGTTATTGTGAGAAAAATCCGCAGGGCGACGCGCAGACAATTCCGGGCGACAGCATGCGGCTCGCGGCGTACCGGAAATATGGCGATAAGGTCGGAGCGATAACCGGGTCGCATGGATGGTTTGTGCCGGCCAACGGCGATACCAGTGCAGTCTACGAACCCGGAACATCGCAAGGCTATTGGGAATGTGCCGGAACCGCGGTGAGCTTCACCTCAGCCGAAGCTCCGGCACGGTAACCTCCAGGCACACCTCGATGGTTGTGATCGTTATGGGAGTGTCTGGCGCCGGAAAAACCACGATCGGGCGCATGCTGGCGAATTCGCTCGAATGGGAGTTCCTTGACGGTGACGATCTTCATCCGGCGGCCAATCGCGAAAAGATCGCCCGTGGCGGCGCGCTATCCGACGTCGACCGGATACCTTGGTTGATCGCGATCCGCGCGCAGATCGACCGCTATCTGGCGGCCGGCAGAAACGCGGTTATCGCTTGCTCGGCTCTGAAGAAGTCATATCGCAAAATCCTGCTGTTCGACCTCGAACGCATAAGGCTGGTATGGCTCGATGGAACACGTGAGTTGATAGAGCAGCGAATCGCTGAGCGCCGCGGACACTTCATGCCGGCCGAGCTGCTCGCCAGCCAGTTCGCCGATCTCGAGCCGCCTGGCTGCGCGATTCGGATCGACGTAACCGGAGCGCCTGCCGCGATCGTTTCGGAACTTCGCCGCGAGCTCGGGGTTTGAAGCTGCGTCGCCTGGCGTTTGGAGCGCTACCGTCCGGCGCAGCGAGATGACACGAGTGCATGGTTGTGTCTAATATACGCAAAGCCTTCCGTCCGCTTCCCGATTTATCGCCCGGAGAAGCCGGCGCGAGAAAAAGAGAGCGCGTGTGAAAGCGGGCGACAATTTCTTCAATTTATACAATCATGACTTCGTGCGCGTCGCCGTCGCAATTCCGACCGTCCGTGTGGCCGACCCTGCGTTTAACGCCATCCAAACAATCGCGCTGATGCGCGAGAGCGCCGAACGGCGCGCCATCGCCGCTCTGTTTCCGGAACTCGGCCTCACCGCATATAGTTGCGACGATCTTTTTGGGCAGCGCGCAATGCTCGACGCCGCCGAAGACGCCCTGCGCGCAATTGTGGCCGCCTCGCGCACCCTGAATCTCCTCGCGGTGGTCGGGATGCCAGTGCGCGTTGGCAATTCATTGTTCAATTGCGCAGTCGCGGTCTCACGCGGCCGAATCCTGGCCGTGATTCCCAAAACTTACCCGCCCAACTACCGCGAATTTTACGAACTCCGGCAATTTGCACCTGCGCCGTCGGCGCTGGTCTCCGAAATCGATCTCGCCGGTGCCAGTACCGTCCCCTTCGGCACGCGTCTGCTGCTCCGCTGCGAAGAGCAGCCGTGGCTCGTGATGCATGCGGAGATTTGCGAAGACCTGTGGACGCCGATCGCGCCGTCGGCACATGCGGCACTTGCAGGCGCAACCGTGATGCTGAATCTGTCGGCTTCCAATGTTACCGTGAGCAAGGCCGACTACCGCCGCGAGCTGGTCGCAAGTCAATCCGCGCGCTGTATTGGCGCTTATCTCTATTCGGCCGCCGGACCGGGCGAATCGACTACGGACCTGGCGTGGGATGGCCACGCAATCATCTGCGAGAATGGCACGATGCTGGCGGAGTCGCGCCGCTTCAGCGACGAACCCCAACTCACCTGCGCGGAAATCGACCTTGAGCGCTTGATGACCGAACGGATGCGTCAGACCAGCTTCGGCGACTGCGCGCGGCTCGAGCGCGAAGGTGCGTCCGGCTTCCGCACGATAGGATTTTCGCTCGAATTTCCGCGCCGCCAGCGGATACTGCTGGAACGCGACTACGAGCGTTTTCCCTATGTGCCTTCCGATCCGGCGGGCCGCGACCAACGCTGCGCCGAGGTTTACGAAATCCAGGTCCAGGGTCTCGCCAACCGCCTGCGCTACGCGGGCCTCGAACGCGTTGTGATCGGTGTCTCGGGCGGACTCGATTCCACGCATGCGCTGCTGGTCTGCGCGCAGGCGATGGATCGGCTCCGCTTTCCGCGGCGCAATATTCTTGCCTACACGATGCCGGGATTCGCCACCGGCGCGCGCACGCTTGCGCAAGCTCACAGCCTGATGGCCGCCCTCGGATGCACCGCCGGAGAGATCGACATTCGTCCGAGCGCGCGGCAGATGCTCGCCGACATCGGACATCCGTTCGCGACAGGCAAACAGGTCTTCGATGTAACCTTCGAGAACGTGCAGGCTGGCGAACGAACCAGCCATCTGTTCCGCCTGGCGAATTTGAACGCGGCGCTCGTGGTCGGCACCGGTGATCTGAGCGAACTGGCGCTTGGATGGTGCACCTATGGTGTCGGCGATCACATGTCGCATTACGCGGTAAATGCAAGCGTGCCAAAGACCCTGATTCAGCACGTTGTGAGATGGGTCGCGGAAAGCGGCCGGCTCGGCCCCGAGACTGGTGCAACCCTGCTAGAAATCCTTGCGACGCCGATCAGTCCCGAACTGGTGCCGGGCGCTAACGAGGACGGCCAGCCCGCGCAGCAGACCGAAGCGGTAATCGGCCCTTACGAGCTGCAGGATTTCAATCTTTACTACACTTTGCGCTTTGGGTATGCGCCGCCAAAGATCGCGTTTCTGGCGTATTCAGCCTGGCGCGACCGCACTCTTGGACGGTGGCCAGCGATCCCCGAGGATGCGCGCAATCAATACCCGATCGGAAAAATAAAAACTTACTTGAAGGTTTTTCTGAATCGCTTTTTTGCGCAGAGCCAGTTTAAGCGCTCCTGTATTCCGAACGCTCCCAAAGTCGGTTCCGGTGGTTCCCTCTCGCCGCGCGGCGACTGGCGGGCACCGTCGGACAGCAGCGCCGAGGCCTGGATTAGCGCCCTTGCACTCGTGCCGGAGAGCGATCTCGCCGCCGCACCGCGGCGCAAATCACGAACCGGCCGGCGGTGAGATTTCCTCAAGCGTCATCCCACGCGTTTCCGGCACCCAGCCCATCACCACAAAGACCCCAATGATCGGCCCCGCCGCGAATATCGCGGCCGCTCGGCCGATCCCGCCGAGCGGCGCTGCCAGTCGTCCCACCGCAAGCGGCGATAGCGCCCATCCGAACTGTCCAAGCACCTGCACCGTCAGCGAGTAACCGCTTGCGCGAATCTCGGTCGGGAAAAGTTCCGTCGATAGAGTGGTCGTCGAGGTTCGCGCCGCCTGATACGAGAACATCGTCGCGATCATCCCGGACATGAGCGCTCTGAAGCTCTCCGCATGGAACAGCAAAACCATTGAGAGGGCGGAACAGACATAGAAGAAGCTGGTGGTTAAACGCCGCCCAATCTGGTCCATCGCCCATCCGGCTAGCAGGCTGCCAACGCTACCCATCAGGTATGCCGCGATTATCGCGACCCCAACCTGCGAGGCGGACCAGTGATGCTCACGGCGCGCGAACAAGCTGAAAAAGGTGATCGTCGGTCCGCCAACCAACCCGATGCAATTCCACAATAGAGCAATTATCATGAGCCGCGCCCGATAGGGTCCGCCAATCTCGCGAATCGACTCACGAAGCTTGATCCCGAGTCCCATGCGCTTGATACCTGCGAATGCGCGTGCGGCGTTGAGGGCCTCAAAGCGCATCGTTTCCCGCAATCCGCGGCGCAAAAATATCGTTAGCAGCAAGGGCGCGATTCCAAGCAGGTACATTCCGCGCCATCCCCACGCCGACGGTGCCACGTATCCGTAGAGCCCCCCCGCCGCGGCGACGCCCAAAAACGCAACCGTATGCAGGCCCGCGATCGCGCGGCCCCGTTCGTGGTCGGGAAACTCCTCGCTGATCATGGTAACCGCCACGCCAAATTCTGTCGCCAGAAACAACTGCGCAGCGCTCTGGAAGACCGTAAAGGTACCGAGCCCGCGCGACAGCGCCGTCATCAGCGTAAATGTCGCGTAGAGGAAAACTGACAACACGACGACCGGCTTTCGTCCATAGAGGTCGGCGCTCGCCACCAATACGAACGAAAGCAGTCCCCCAAGACGTACAATAGTCGCCACCAAACCGATCGCGGCGTTCGACATCGCGAAACTCCGCGCAATGTCGGGGGTGCAGAGATGAAAGATTGTGATGTCGTAGCCCTCGAAAATAGTCGCGGACATCAGGAGCGCGAATAAGACCGGCAGGTACCTGCGCGGAGGATGCAGCGCGGCGGGCGCACAGGACGGCGCTGGTGATTCGCTGTTGCGATCCATTGTCTGCACCCGCACACGCGCTGGGCGGCGCACATGCGAAGCGTTGTAAAGGTTTCAGATCGCACCCGCGACAGCAAGGAACCTTCGCGCCTCGCGCCAATTTGGCCCGTGTGAACACGCCCCGGATACCGGCCAGAGAAAAAGTCGGCGCGAAGCACTGGCACGAATTCGTAGTCGAGGGGAAACGCGACGCCGGCCGTGCAGGTGAACACGCCGACCAAACCCGGTTTACACTTCAAGGGCGCGTTCGAAGGCGAAGTAGAGCAAGAGCCGGGCCGGACGTGGCGCATGGCGCACACTCGCACAAATCATTTGAAACAATGCGCGCACCTGCTTTTTTCGGAACTTCCAATTCCGGATGGTTGACACTTTGTAGCATCGTGCGCCGCCTGAGTTGCATCGATGCACCTCCCCACGCTTCCGACGCTGCGTCGGTAGCGGCGGTTAAGAGCATCGCTTCGCCGTCTATACGTCCCTCGACGTGTCGAGATCGATAGGTTAGAGGCAAGTGAGAGGAGCGCGCCGGAAAGGTCAATAATCTCAGCGGGAGGAATCAATATGAGCGGAAAGTTTATCGAGATAAAATCACCTGACGGTGCGGAATTTTCCGGGTACCTGGCGCTGCCGAGCGGTGGAAGCGGGCCCGGCGTGCTTGTCTTTCAGGAGATTTTCGGCGTCAACGCGCATATCCGCGCGATGGTCGAGCTCTGGGCCGCCGAAGGTTACGTGGCGCTCGCACCCGATATCTTCTGGCGGGTCGAACCAAGACTCGACCTTGGCTATTCGCCCGAAGGAGTGCAACGAGGACGCGCAGCCCGCCAGAAGCTGGACCTTGAACTCACACTTAAGGACGTCGCGAGCTCCCTTGCGGCGCTGCGCGCCCGGCCGGAATGCACCGGCAAGGTCGGCGCGGTAGGTTACTGCTTCGGTGGGCTGCTCGCTTACCTGACCGCCGCACGATCCGATATCGACGCCGCAATTTGCTATTACGGCGGTGGCATCGATCAACATGGCGATGAGGCGAAATCGATTCGATGCCCAATAATTTTCAATTGGGGCGAGAAGGACGCCGGCATTCCGGCCGCCGCCCGCGAAGCCGTGCGCGCCGCGATGGCTGCGCACGACAACGCCGAGTTCTACGTCTATCGCAACGCGCAGCACGGCTTTAATTGCGACTTGCGCGCCTCATTCCATCCGTTCGCCGCGCAACTCGCGCGTTCCCGCTCGATCGGATTGTTGCGCCGCACATTAGGCCCAAGGCACGATCTATCGGCCCTGTGGGACAATCACTGCGACTTGGAATTCTCAGCGCGAGATGCCGACGCGACAATGGCCACGATGGTGCCCGAGCCCTACGTGAACCATATTCCGACTCTTACCGGCGGATATGGGTACCGCGAACTGCGCCGCTTTTACAAATATCATTTCATTCCATCGCTGCCGGAAGACACACAAGTAGTACCAATTTCGCGGACCGTAGGCCCGGACCGTGTAGTAGATGAGATACTGTTCTGCTTCACGCATACGAAGGAAATCGAATTTCTGCTTCCGGGCGTAAAGCCAACGGGCAAGCGAGTCGAGCTCCCAACGGTAGCGATCGTCGAGTTTCGCGGCGACAAGCTCGCAAACGAACACATCTACTGGGACCAGGCCTCAGCGCTGCTCCAGGTTGGCGCGATCGAGAAATCCGAGCTCCCGATTTCCGGCGTCGAGGAGGCTAAGAAACTGGCCGGCGAGGAAATTGCCTCGAACGCGATGATGCCCGGGTGGAAGAGGAGTGAGGGTAAAGATTAACGACAACATTCGCAAGCCGAGCGCACACCGGCTAATCTTGGTCCCGTGAAAATCAACCGAGTCTGCGTCTACTGCGCATCGAGCCGCCAATGCGACCGGGCGTATCACGCGGAGGCTGGGCGGCTAGGACGTATACTCGCACGAGCGGCCGTCACCGTCGTTTTTGGCGGCGGAAGCAACGGCTCCATGGGTGCATTGGCGGACGGCGCACTGTCCGAGGGCGGCCGCGTTATCGGCGTGATCCCGCAGTTCATGGACGAGCTTGAATGGGCGCATCGAGGGCTGAGCGAGCTCATCTTGGTGCGCGACATGCACGAGCGCAAGCGGCTGATGATCGCGGAAGTCGACGCGGTCGTCGCCCTGCCGGGCGGCTGCGGCACTTTGGAGGAATTGTTCGAGGCGATCGCGTGGAAGCGGCTCGGGCTCTACGGTGGCCCAATCGTAATCGTCAACACGCGCGGCTACTACAATCCGTGCCTGGCGCTGCTCGAGAGCGCGGTTCGCGAGCGCTTCATGGACGAGCGCCATCGCGCGCTGTGGAGCGTGGTTGCAGAGCCCGAGGAAGTGCTCGAGGCGATACGCAATGCCCCGCCGTGGCCGGCTGACAATCGCGCCTTCGCGGTGCCGTAACCGCTCTGCCAGCCTGGAAACGGAAGGATCATGACCCGACCCCGGATCTGTGTTCTCCCAATCACCCTCGCGTTCGTTTTGTGGATTAGCTCGGTTGCCGCTCACGCACAGAGCTTTGCGGGAGTGCTCACCTACCATAATGACGATGCGCGAACCGGACAGAATCTCGCTGAGACGGTGCTCACGCCCGCCAATGTTAACGCGGCATCGTTTGGAAAGCTGCGCCAGTGGAAAGTCGA
>JAJZAG010000095.1 GCA_021799555.1 Deltaproteobacteria bacterium
TAAGTTCGAGTTTGGGTTTGGGCCCGCGCACGACGAGCCGGTCGCCCGTCTTGGCAAGCATCACCGCGTAGTCGGAGACGATTACGCTGTCCATGGAGCACCCCTCTTTGCCCTGGCGTGAAACGGCAGTTACAATTCACCGCCATTTGGATCAATTGATCTCCAATCCGTCGTCGGTGTATGGCGTTTTAGCAATCAGAACATCATAGTCGGCGTGTTTAGAAGTCCTGCCACGCTTCTCAAGTTGGGAGAGCTGCCGAAAGGAGATTGGCACAAAAAGCTCGGAGGCGCGCAGTGAGTCCGCTTCCATCAGGCGCTCGTATTCCTCCACAAGACATTCCGGCAGAATTTCGGTCCCGTCAAAAAGCCGATCGAACAACTGGGCTAATTCGGGCTCGGACTGAAAAGCGCGCAGGCGATTGAGGCAAGACGACATGAACTCGTCATCTCCATGGCGAATCTCTCCGGTCCAGCGGCGCTCTATCTCTCCCGTGTAGACCTGATCCAACAAGCCGCCAAGCTTTGACTCGTCAAGTACCGCCTCATCGCTCGAGCGAAGCACGTCGAGCGCGGCGCCGACAAACTCATCTTGGTAAACGCCCTGACCCGACACTGGTGAGGTGACAACGTAAACGGGGCACGGCGGATTCTTGCGCCCGCGATTCACGCGGCCGAAGCGCTGGATGAGCGATTCGAGAGGCGCCGGCTCGGTGAAGACAACATCGAAGTCAATATCGAGGCTCACTTCAACGACCTGGGTGGCGACCAGAACGATAGGGGAATATCCAGCGGCACGCGTCTTTGTTCCCATCTGCTTGGAGAGCAGTTGCTCCTTGGCGGATCGGTCGCGCGAGTTGAAACGGCTGTGGAGAAGTTCGGCCTTGACGCCGCGAGGCGCGAGCAACGAAACAAGCAAATCGCGCACGCGCCTGCTGCGCCGCACCGTGTTGCAGACGATCAGCGCAGCTTTTCCCTCTGTCGCAAGTGCGACAACTTTGTCGAGTACGGAAGGGTCATCGATCTCTCCTGGCATGAAGTGAAGCCTGTGGCGCGCGAAGCTCCGATACAATGCTGTATCGGCCGAAATCGAGCGGGTTTCGACCAAGACTTCGGCCAACAATTTGCGCAGTGCATTCGGAAACGTGGCCGACATAACAAGAACCCGAGCGCCCAGTTGCCGTGTCAGGTATCTCGTCATTGCCAAAATCATCCCGAGGCGAACAGGCTCGTACGCGTGGATTTCGTCAAAGATAAGGAGCCCATTGACGGCATCGGCGATTATCGATTCATATCCGCGCAACCGAAACGCGCTTCGCAGCAATTGGTAGGGAGTCAAAACCCGGATCGGATGGAAATGGAGATGGGCGAGGGAGCGCTGAAAGCGCGCGGTTCTGGCAGCACTTGCGGGATCATAGGCATCGCCGTCGAGCAGGCGCCGGTAGAGAGCCTGCGCCGCGTGCGAATGCTGCAGGGTGACGAGATTCGGAAAAACCCTGGCCAGCCTGTCGTACATCGCGTTGATGCTGGCCTGATACGGAAGAACGTAGAACAGGCGCCCGGCCTGCGAACCGTTGGAACGCTGCCTGGCCGACCATAGCAGCGCGGCTTCCGTCTTGCCGCTTCCGGTTGGCGCCGTAAGAAGGCTGTTCCCGTCAGCCTGCGCGGCGTCCTGTTGGTGTTTGTACAGCTTATCCGGGCTGAGTTCGAGGCGCTTGATGATTTCGGCCGGGTCGTGCGGCGGCACCAGTGGTTGCGTCACGTGCGCGGATGCGGTGTGGTCCGCAAGCAGAACGATTCCCCTCAGCGCTAGGGCAGCAAGATTCCATCGCGACGCGGAGGGAGCTTGCTCAAGCGTGGAGAACAAATGCCGATACCGCTCCAGGGCTCGATAGACGCGCGCCACGGCGTTTCGCTGAAAGTCTTCCGCCGGGTCTGCCGGGATTGCTGGTGAGACTGGGAAGAGCGGCAACCGCGTCTTCGCTAGCCACTCAGGAATATCAACGCGAACGAATTCGGCGAGCGCAAAGACGCTCGGCGGCGGAACGTCACCGACCAGTTTGACTACCGGGTCGAATGGATCATCCCCGGGGTCGTCGGCGGCCGGATAAAGTTGGTCTACGCGGGCGAAGTCGCGGTGATGCGACGCGATTCCCGCCACGACCCAGGCGGGGTCCCCGTAAGTGTCCTCGGGAAGAATCCATTCCAAGAAGGCAAGGGAGAGCACTTCATGTCGGTGACCCCATGTTTTGGCCCCGGGCCGCAGTTGGAGCTGAAATCCCCGAGCGACCTTGCCAAAGTCGTGGAAAATGCAGGCTAGCGCGGCGCGGTGCCACAGGCGCTCATCGCCGACGCGCTCCGCAAGGCCGGGTAGTACATGGAATAGACGTTCCAGCCTCGATAAGACCCTCGTTGTATGCGCGATCAGGGTTTCGCCCGCCGCGCTCGGTGGATGTGGGCTCTTGGCCCAGATTTGAGAAAGCACCTCGCGGTAGGGCACAGGACACCTCGCGGCCCTTTTCAGCTAAAAGAATGGAAAGCGAGCGCTCGATGCGCGCCGCGCCACTCGGGAGAGTCGGGGTCGACCAGGAGCCGCGCATCCTCGTCGCCGAGGCGTATCATCTGGCGAGTGCCAAGATCGCCGTCCGCAGTTGGCCCATCGTAGATCCGTTCATGTAGCAGGATATACCGGTCGAAGATCGCGTCGCGACGGGGCGGCGGGCTTACATATCGCGGCATAAAAACCGTCACGCCGCGACCCGTGCGCCGGCGAAAGTCGCCGGGCAGAATCGTGTCTTCGTAGTAGCCACGGCCGGCAGACACCAGATCGATGATTTCTATTTTTGAGTAACAGCCAAGGTCCTGCGAGCGGCCGAGTACCACGGTGAAACGAGGGTTCCGGAAAGAATCCTCGAAATCGAGCCGATCCAGGTAAAGCGTAAGGCGGCAATTAAACAGGAATTGACGAGCCGTTGGCTGAACCGTCGCACTGGTCGAAGAGGGAAACGCGGCCCCGCCAATAGCGAATGGGCGGCCACCCGGCACGATGATGTGCTGATTTTCGAGGTCTTCGCCCTTGCCGCTGGCGGTGAAGCGATAGGCAAATCTGAAACTTGTCGGTTCGGGGAGTTCGCCGAGCGCGCTCGCGATGTGCCCGTAGATAGTCGCCGGCGGGGGCATATCGAACGTAAGCTGCTTGCCGACGAGAAAATGCGGATATCGGAACGAGCAGACCGGCGCTTCGAGCTCCACGCGGAGAACTCGCATATCAATCGTACCAGGATTGATTAGCTTCCTTGGCGAGTTCATCAGCGAGTTGGTGCATTACCTCCCGCGGGTGCCCCCAGCGAAGCTTGACTCCGGACAGGTCCTCGCTTGCAAGGCCCTCGACTTTCGCACGGTGGTCATCCATATAGCCCCTGGCCCAGCCCACAAAGACCTCGGAAAGGATCTGATCCTTGTAGACGCGAAGGACCTCCTTCAGGGCGTCGATTAGTATCTCGGGTTCGCCCTGCGAGTTCGGGCGGATGATTCTCGCGAACGGATTGTTGCCCGCCTTTACGACGGCGCAGACCGTCAGGCCGGGAGTAACGTCCGTATAGTGTAGGGTCAGCTTCGCGCCTCCTTCCAGTTCGCCGATGGCTCTGATCAGCGTTGAGACGCGCCGCGCGCGCTCGCCACCAGGGAGCCGGAAAGCGGGTTGCCCGTGAACGGCGGCCTCCTCGAGCTTTTCCTCCTTTGCAATCTTGACGCGCACTTCATCGAGATTCCGATACCCGACGCGACCCCCGTTGAAGAAGGTGCCCGCCGTGGAGAGATCCAACGACAGGAGACCCTGAAGGGTTGCACGGTAGAACTGGTGCTCGTGGGGAACGGGGTTGCCGTCGTGGCGCGCCATGGTCCCGAAATCATCAACGACCTTAACAGGCCCGATCGACACCAAAGTGCCCATGCGCAGCGGAGAGATTCGTGTAATTTCGCCGGCGACGGGAGTCTGGTTTTCCTCGGTCTCTCCACTGCGGGCGCCGGAGCGCTTCGAGGGTGCGCGCATGTAACCAAAAAGGTCGTCGTCCCACCACCGCAGAGGGTTGGCGTCGGTGTAAGCGATCTTCGCTTCACGGAAGACCGGTGCCGCCTGCCACTGCGGAGCCGAGCGTTCTAGATAGGTCCTGAGCCAGTAGCGGACGGCCTGAGCCGAGACGTAGGGGTAAACGCCCGCACGAGTCGTTATCCGCTTCACGGCTATTGTGTTGTCGGTGCGAGCGCCCTCCTCCGCGCCTGCGTTGTTCAGCGCGGAAGCGGGAGCATCGATTAGCATCATTCCGGAAACAAAAGCCACGGGATCCCCTCCTTCTTTCTTTTGTGATCTTCGAAACTCCGCATCACGCAGACTACGACGACGCGCTTGCCGACTCGTCGCTGGTTTCGTCAGTCTCTTCAGGTTCCGTAACGGCTTCAAGCGCCGCAGGTTCCTTCTTAAAGAAGTCTTTCAGTTGTTCGATGAGCCGGATAAGAACGAGGTCACGCGCCAGACGCCAATCGATCCGAGGAATCTCTTCGCTTTCCTCGAAAATCAGAATGAACTCGTCAAATCCAACAAGCGGCTCCTTGCTGGAAGCCACGCGCTCGCGCGATGCGCGGAGCAGCAGCGCCCTCAGACCGTTGTAGCGCCGGACCATGTACAGCTTCTGAAACAGACGCGCGTCATTGGATGACTGGATATGCTCAGCAACACGGTCCGCGAGCGTGCGGATTGCATCGATACGCGCTTTATCCATTCCCAGGATCTCCTTCAGAAAGAGATGCGTGAGCGGCCATGAAACCAATTCGATTTCGCGGGTGTGAGAGTATTCCAGCCGGGGATCGTTTTTCATTTGACGCGCCGGCTTCCACGCGCGACGCAAGAAATACGTACGGATAAAGCTCGCCGCGTTCTGTGGCAGCCCGAAGAGATCCTCGTAGAGAAAGTTACGGTTCTTGCCTGCCTGGGGCTCCGGCGGGGGATCCTGGTTGTTCTGTTGGTTCCGGCTGCCACGTTTCCCGTTAGCCAGCTTTGGAGCTACGGGCCTCTCCCACGCACGCGCCACGATGGAATTCCAGACGTCGGCGATACCCGCACGCGAGGCGGCGACGACAAAGGAAACCACTTCGCTCGGGAGTTCGAAAATGTCTATGTCAGGTCCTTGTCCGGAGTTCGTGAGATGGTACACCGTCACGGAGGGAAGGACATCCTGCTCCTGCGCAGAGGCCGAGGCTTTTGTTCTCCGAGCGACGTCGCTCAGGGCATCGATCACGAGTGTTCGCGGGGCCTTCGCGTCTTCGTATTTTTCGCCCGTCTTTTGGGCAAGAAGCAGCAATTTGCGGTTGTCGTTCAGAAAGCGGTGGGCAAACGCGTATGTAACGCTCTGATCATCCGGACAGTGGACCGCCAATGCTCTGCCATGGCAACGGCGACAGCCAAGAGGGAACGCTTGGATCGCAAGAAGACATCCGCCGCATATCGGCATCCCTCCAAGCCCGGCAGGAAAGAAGTTGAGCACGTTCTCGCCCGTGATCATCGGAACGTGCTGGCGATAGACAAGTCGCGCGGCGGGACTGCCGCAGAAGCCGCATCGCAAACCTGCGGCATTGTCCTCCGCATCCTTCTCGAAGGCTCGAAGCACTTCCACGCGAAAACGCTTTACGAACTTGTCGCGATGACGCGGAGTTATGTCCGCCTGAAACGGCAGAGAGTTCGGGAATACAACCGAAAGGAAGGCCTTAAGCTTTCCAGAGAAATACTCGCGTTCCAGAAATTCCGCCACGCGAAGCAAGTCTTTCCGCGTGAGCTTGCTTGGGTCGGGCTTGTCGCAGAAGGCGCAGATGGTAGCCACGCCTACGTCAGCGATGGGATGTCCGGTGTAGGTAAGCATACGCTTGTCACTCCGAGTCTGCACCGCCAGCCCGGTACCCGCCCAGTCCAAATGTGGCGCCGTGGCCGATATGACATGTCTGGCCGAATTTCAACCAGGGCCAGAACGGGGTCAGGTCGCCCTCGTAGGTCGCCGCGCCAACCAGGCCGTCCCACTGCATCTTACGGTCCTGCCGGGACGAGTATCGCGACCAACTGACCCATCGCGTGCGATTACGCACCAGACGAATTTCCTGCGCGCGCTCGATCATCGCCTTGAAGTCCGCGTCCAGCGGAGCGCCGCAATGAAACCGCGACAGCGAGGAGAGCCGTCCCATCAGCCGGCGGAACACGATGTGAAACTCCGGCACGCGGGCCCACGAGCCTTCGTGCTTTAGCCGGGTCTGCGTGACGAACTCGATAGTCACGGGGCCGCGCGGGCAAGCCTCGCGAGCGCATTCGTCGAGCGTTGTCGCCGGCGCGGCTCCGCGCACAACGTTATCGCGGGCGTCATAGACGAGGTTTCCGCTTCCGTCTTTGGCTCGCGGATCGAGCGACTCGATACGGGCGAGCTCGATCGCGCGGCGACCGCGGCCGATTCGGTCCATCTCGCGCATCGCGACCACGAAATGCGGAAAGAATTCCTGCGCGCGTCCGATCAGCGTAAGCCCGAAGGAAAGCTCCTCGCCGGGCTCGAAGATAAGCCGCGCGCCCTCGTCCGCGGCTCTCCATTCGGGCGCGAGCACGAACGGGCGGGGGATCTCCTCATGCGTGCGGAGAGCGTCGGAGCCGGGCGGCGGCGATGATTCGAAAATCAGATGATAGGGGCACTGAAGCGGTATCGGGCAGTGCTCACCGAGACGCGAGGGACACGCCAGTTGGCGAAACGCGCGTCCGAACGCGCCGCGCAAAGTCGAGCCGAGGTAGAGCGGTAGATCGAGCCGCTCACGCGCGATGAAATGCGCACGGTAGGCGGCGAGCGATAACGGACTGTTCAAATGCCCCCCGAACCGCGCCCGATAAAAGTCCCGAGGCGCAACTTTTCGCCGATGAAGCATAGCAAAATCGCATTTAGCATGAAACGGTCGCTCAAAGACCGATTCTCGCGATCGCCGACAGCGCCTTCGGCCTATACGAATCCCACGCGTCGTGCGCTGGTTCTCGGGACCACGACCTCGATGTCTTCCGGCGAGATTTCGAGTTGCCGGCCATCGGCGACGGAATCGGGCGCTGTGCGCTCGGCGACGCGACCAGCGGCCTCGACCAAGACCTGGCGCAACTGCCTTGGCGTCAGAGCGCTTAGCTGTTCGAGCGCTTGCGATGAGAGCTCGGGTTGGAACGCCTGACCCCACGACTCGGTCCCGAGCAGATCGCGATAAACGGACGTGGCGATCGCCCGCATTTCTTCGCGCTTTGGCATTCGCACGTCGATCGGTTTGAACCGACTCAATATCGGCTCGGGGAGCGCTTTGGAATCGTTTGCGGTCGCGACCCAGCTGATATGCGCGCAGTTCATTTCCAGAGCGAGGCACTCGTCGAGAAAGGCGCGCGCGGTCGCCGGCTCCAAAAGCGTATACAGGGGGCCGTAAGGGTCGTATCGCCGCTCACCCGACACTTTATCGATCTCATCCAGAAGGATGATCGGATTGCCGGTCTTGCCGCCGCACAATGCCTCGAAAATCTTCCCTGGCTTCGCTTCCGCCCATTGGGCGTCGGCACCGGAGAGCACGAAGTTCGCGGTCATCGCGCCGCACGAGATCGCATGGAATTCCGCGCCGATCGAAGCGGCCACTGCCTGGAGAAGCCTCGTTTTCCCTATTCCGGCGGGGCCGGTCAGCAGCACGGGTGCGATCTGAAGTATGCGCTCGCGCGACAACAGGCATAACGAAAGCTGACGGCGGAAGAATCGCAAAGCCGTCGCGAGATTGGGAAAACGATCTTCCAACTCGATGAGTTTGGTCACGACCTCAAGGCTTGCTTGCGCAAGGCTTCGTTCCACGTCCGCATCGCGAAGCCTCTCGAGTGCGGACAGTTGACGGCGATAGCTCGACGTCTTTGCCACCGCCAATCGCTTCTCGAGCAATTCTCGCGAAACGATCGTCATCGTCGGACCCGAAGATTCCCCGGCGCACGGTGGCTTAACTTCCTCAGGTTTACGCTCTGGAATCTGCGGCGTCGCGTGAATCTCGTCGGCGTCATTTTCAGGGCGTTCGCATGTGTCGATTCCCGAACCAGCACAGGCGGCCTTGGCAAGTTCGCCATGGCCGAGCAGATCCACGACTTCATCAGGCCCAGAGCATACGCGCAGCTCGCGCCGGACGTGTCGAAGGTCCGAATAGTCCTCCGCGACCACAACCAACTGGCCATCGGCGAGGCTGTATATCCTGATGCACGTCCACTCCGGTTGGTCGAACAAGTCGCGAGATCGACTGCTCTGTCTCCACGGCGGCGGACTGCACACCTCTGCGAGCAATCTGCCGGAAAACATGAAATCCGCCTGGCCCGGCCTCCTGACGATCACCCTCTGAAACGCAGCCATCGTCACCCTCCCGTCTCAGGCAGCGAGCTGGATTTCAGGGCCGGTGGAAGCCAGAGCTAATCCGCCGCCGGCAGGCGCGGGGCCATTCGAAGCAAAATGTTCGCTGAGCGGCTGAAATAGGATTTCCGGCCAATAGCAGATCTCTACGGTGCGGGACTCACCGTTGACCCAACTCTGTGCGAAACTCCGCCATCGCGATTTTCCGTCGAGATCGCGCACGTTGGCGGTGAACCAATGATCGATCGAATTGACGCGACTGCCGCGTCCGCCGGCCAGCCTATGATTATGGATGGTGTAATGGACATCGGTCCCGGTCCGCCTCGCGAACTCCAGCAGCGCCTCGAATCGGTAGTGTTCCAGGCCGTAGTAGCCAGGGCTGCCCGCATGGTCACGGGCACGTAGTGGCTCCTTGTGTTTCACCTCATGATGTTCACAGCAGTTTCTACGCGGCGACCAAAGGGTGACGTCTGGCAATATCACTCGTCGCCATTCTCGCCCCGCGAGGTAAAACCCCGTCGCTGCCTGCTCGCGGCCGCTCTGGTGCAACATGATGAAGTTGCCCCGCCGGGCGGCGAGAACGCAGAACTGCCGCTCCCAATAGTGACCCAAGCCCCGATCCGCTCGAAGATTCGCGCACTGCACGGTTCCGCAAGACCTCCTTAAGGCCCGCGCGACAAAGTGCTACGCTTCGAGTCGTCGGCTTCGCGCGAAGCACATTCGCGTGGGGTTGTGGCCCCGGTTTGAGGTGGCAGCCTCAGCCGGGGCCTTTTTTCGTGGCCTCATGCCAGTATATACTTGCATATACAGGCTGTCAAGCGATCATGTATGCAAATAATCGTTAGCATGCTAGACTAAAGTATGATGGTGAAGGTGGTAATCAGAGGACGCGGGCAGGCGCTAAAGCGGGTTGCCGTTTCGTACCGGATTGATGCCGGGGTGCTCAGAGAAGTGGAAGAAACCGTAGCCGGACCGCGCTATCTCGCGCTCGAATACCTCATAAGGCGGGGACTCGATGCCGTCCGGCGTGACACTGGGCAAGTTGTCATCGATGCCGATACGCTGAAACCGATTGCCGCCCAACAACGACGAAGCTGACTAGCGAGATCTTCCGGTCGGTAGAGCTCGCCCGCCTTCTTCGAATTTGGTCAGCTGTCAGCGCATGTAGGCGACCGATATGTGCCGCGCGGGGGTCTGATATTGGGGAACACCAGAAACGTCGACCTTAGTCACTGACGGCTACTGCATGACCTCAGCCTTCGGGATCTTTTTTCCGCTAAGGAACGGAATCCGCGCGCGACGACGCAACACGCGTGTCTGAACCTTCCGAAGCTGGCTGCATCGGTCCATCCTGCGTGGCGTGCGATTTCGCGCCTAGCAATCTGTTGCTGGCGTCGACTTCGCCTGCGCGGTCGATCGTGCGCATCTTGCGCGCGATGTCTTCAGGCCTGAGCCCCAGGTAGACCTGCAATTGCGACAGTGTTCGGTGGCCCGTGATTTTCTGAACCTCGGGCAGCGAGAGACTGTATTTCTCAATAAATGAACTCGCTGACTCTCTGCGCAGATCATGGAGATGAAGCTTCGGCTGGCTGGGATTGTTTGCGGGCGTGCCCTTGTCAGCGATTTCCCTCACTTCGCGAAATGCGCGCGACCATGATCGCGGATCGAACTGAGGAAAGACGAAGCCGGTCTCGGGCTGGCCCGCCTTCATATGCCTCATAGCCAAGATTGCGTATCCCCCCGGGGTCAGCGCTACCGTGCGGCTGCGGGGATTACTGTGATGGGACTTCGTTTCGGGCAGAAACACGGTCGCCTTTTTCCAGTCTATATGCTCGAACTGGATCCGGAGCTGCTCGCCCCTGCGCATCGCGTTTTGCGCCGAGAGCAGGATGAAATCGCGCAGGTCCTCGCCCTTTATTCTCTGCCGTTTGGTGTTGCCCATCTCGAATTCGCGTTTGCCGCAGGCCTCAAGCAGCCTTCGAAGTTCCTCCTCCGATTCCAAGCGCCTGGTTCGCGGCTCAGGTCGTTTTGGTTTTCGTACCTTGGAAACGGGATTGTTCAGGTACTCGAGTTCCCAATCCTTGATCGCGGTGTTGAAGAGAACACCGAGGATGGTGACGTCGCTGATTATGGTCTGCGCTCCGACACCATCATGCTCCTCGCGAACCCGCATGAAGTCCCGGATGTGCGCCGGGCGGATCTCCTCGATCCTGAGGTCGGCAAGTTTCAGCCCCGGAAACCGCAACCAAGGATACTTGTCCTTGTCCTTCGGGAACGTGAACCGCTTGAGCCGGTTGATTCGGTCTTCCTCCTGCTCACGCCCCTTGTGCTTCACGACTTCCTCGGCCAGGAATTTGTCGAACGCTTCGTCGAGCGTAATGTGCGGGTCGATTTGAGAATTGAGCTGCGCCGGGTCCAAGCCGCCGTTCTTCAGCCAGTCCTCGGCCTCTTTCTTTCGATGAAACGTCTTTCGAATTCGTTTGCTGCCGCGCAAGATGGAAGCGCGGTAGCTGAAAACCTGGCGTCCATGCTGCACGAGTGGGACCAGGTTGCCGTTCTTGTCGCGAACGAACCGAGGACGTTCTTCGATCGACCCTTTGTACCCCGTGGAACCCATCCTGGAGATCCCCTTTCAGGCTCGCGGAATTTTGGCCGCGAACCCCGAAATTATCCCCATTAGTGCCCCATCTAGGCAAGAGTCAGGCGAACTCTCCGGAAAAGCGCTTGATTTTCTTGGTGACCCCAGCGGGAGTCGAACCCGCGTTACCGACGTGAGAGGCCGGTGTCCTAACCACTAGACGATGGGGCCACAGTGGACGGTGGGTTGGCTGAGGAG
>JAJZAG010000096.1 GCA_021799555.1 Deltaproteobacteria bacterium
GGCGCCGGTGCTCGACGCGACTACCCAATCAGGCGCACATCTGAGCGTAACGGTGAAGTGGACGCTGAATCTCGGCGGACCGTCCGGCGTTTCGCGTACGGCGAGTTCAGCCACCACCGTTACGTTTCCGGCGGCGGCGCAATGAGTAATGACCCGATGATCCCTGGCAAGAGGATAGTCTGATGGCAGCAGGAATTCCGTCGCTTCCGCCTCCGGTGTTTGTAAATGACGCCGACGGGCTTGACCCGAACCTGGTGCTCGCCGACATGATCGCGGCGTTCGAAAGCGCGGCTGACCGCACTCTTCAGCCCGCGCAAGTCGAACGCCTGCTGATCAATCTCTACGCGTACCGGGAATCGCTGGTCCGCAACGCCATCCAATATGCGGCACAGCAGAATCTGCTGGCATTCGCGATCTTTCCGATGCTCGATTACCTGGGCGAGTTGGTCGGCGTCACGCGTCTCGTCGCGCAGAGTGCCACCAGCATTCTCGAATTTACGCTGTCCATCGCGCTCACCGTGCCGATTTCGATCCCGCAGGGAACGCTTGCCGGAACGAGCGACGGTCAATACTCATTCGCGACGGATTCTGTACTTGTAATTCCGGCGGGCGCCCTGTCAGGCAGCGTGAGCGCATCCGCGGTTCAGCCGGGCGCGGGCGCCAATGGCTATTTGCCGGGGCAGGTCAGCGTGTTGCTCAATCCGAGCGCGATCATCGCGTCGGTCAGCAATACTGTTATCACGGCTGGAGGTTCGGCGCCCGAGACGGACGACCATCTGCGCACTCGCATTCAGGCCGCGCCGAATCAATTCAGCGTGGCCGGACCCGCCGGCGCCTATCGCTTTTTCGCGTTGGGTGTGGACCCTTCGATTATGGACGCCCAGGTAGTCAGCCCCGCGCCAGGCCAGATAAACGTTTACATCCTCACCGGTCCGGTCACGGTCCAGCCGCAAGCGGCACCGAACCTGGCGGGAATCGCGGGAGCGCCCTTGCTGAGCCGCGTCGAGGCGGCGCTCAGCGGCGACTCGGTTCGCCCGCTCACGGACACGGTAAACGTGCTCGCCGTCACCGAGGTCGATTACGAAATTACCGCTGTGGTTACGCTGTACTCGGACGCCGACCCGGTGGCCACGATGGCTGCCGCGAATACCGCCGCGGTGCAGTACACACTTGGCCTCGCGGCGAAGATTCAACGCGATATCGTTCCAAGCCAGGTGATCGCGGCCCTCTCGGTGGCGGGCGTTTATGAAATCACTCTGACCGCGCCATCGTACGTGCAGCTCAGCGCCGGGCAGTGGGCCAACTGTACCGCGATCTCGTTGACCGAGGCCGTTAGTACTGAACACAGCTAATCATCTCCCGCTGCGGATGCCAAACTTTTCGGATGAATTAACTCATATGGCTGAACTGACTGCTAGCCCGTCCATAAATGATACTCGGACGCAAGCCCTGCTTACTTTGATCGACCGTCTGTCGGCGCTCGATCTATCACCGCTGCTCGTTTACCGAATCGATTCGGTCATTTCCGGTGCGCTCGCGTTCCTGGCATGGCAATTCGATATTCTCTCTCCGATGTGGCAGCTCGCTGCTCCATCCGCACTGAGCATCGATGCGCTGACCGATATCGACTCACTAACGGATATTGACACCCTTTCGGAGCCGCCTGTGCAGGGTGGTCAGACAGAGGACAACGCCGTCGCGCAACGGGAATTACTGAAGGCCGCGATCGCGCTTCATCGTGTGCGCGGAACGCCCGCCGCGATCAAGCAGGCGCTTGAGTCGCTCGGATGGAGCAATATCACGCTGCTGGAGGGCGAAGCGAGCTGGGGTGGGACGTCGTACCCCGCGGGACAGGGATGGGCGGTGTTTCGGGTTCTGATTAATCTCCCGGCCAGTGCGGAGGTTCCCGAAGGTGCGGCTGAGATCGCGAGCGCGGCGATCCGGTTTTTTCAGCCTGCGCGCGCGTGGCTCGATTCGCTGTGGTTCGCAACGGCGCCGGTTACTGACCCTGCGCCGGTTCCCGATGACATATTCACGCTTGGCGGTGTCACCGAATATCAAATCGACGCGGCGCCGGGACCGCTCGATAGCTCATTGGGACTCGCGATCGCTGTCGCACTCCCCGCTGACAGTTACGGCCCGGTCGCTCCAATTTACAACGCCCACTACGTTCACAGTGGAATCACCTACGGCGACGGCGAGCCGATCGTCGCGGATTCCGCACTGTTGGTTAACGGAGTGGCAACGCTCTACGGAGGCTGAGATGGCAAGACCTACCGGGTATGTAATGGTGCGTGTATTTGACCGCGGCACGATGATTTACGAAACCACCGGCGCCAATCTGTTCGTCAACGCGGGATTGCCCGCGCTGGCCGCGCTGCTCGGAGGCGACACGGCGGGAGAATTCTGCTCGGCGGTGGGATTTGGTTCGGGCTCGAATGCGCCAACCGTGAGCGACGTGGGATTGACCGCGCCGGCGTATTACAAGCCGATCGACAGCCACTCCGAGGACGGCAATGGCAGTGTGACCTTCAACTGGAGTCTGACCACGAGCGACACAGGGGCGCAGAATCTGACCATCCAGGAAATCGCTTTGTTCGCCAATCACGGTGGAGTCGGCCTGCCGGGTGGAAATGCTCCGGCACCGATGCTCGCGCGGAAAACGATTAGTCCAATCGTTTTCACTTCCGGCATGTCGGTGTCCGGAACGTGGACCCTGACATTCTAAGCGCAACCGGTATGACTATATCCGTGGTGCGCGGAACAGCCAGCGGGATGACAAATATCATCCGAGGAATACGATGGCGACATTAATAGATAGTCCCGAATTTAGTGCGAATGAAATTTATGAAATAGCCGCGACCGACTCGGTGGAAGGAGCGGCGGCCGGCGCGAGCTTCGGCGGAATCGGCATCAGCAATCAGCCGCATCAGCAGCTGGCGAACCGGACGGCGTTTCTGTATGGCCGTCAAAATATCAATACGGCCAATATTGGAATCCTGCAGACGTTTATGGCCGGCTTCACGGGTTCGCTGCAAAGCAATGGCTATCTGACCATTCCGATCGCCGATATTAACCGAGGCGACGTTAGCGTGATTATTCAGTGGGGCTATTATCCACTGAGCGATCAGAAGATACCTCACGACGAGGAATTTAGCCTAAACTGGCCGATCGCCTTTCCAAATGCGATCCTTGTGCCGCCACTTGCAACTAACGTCTATGCCAGCACCAGCGGCTTTAACACAGTTGCAAGCGTGGTGACTTACAATCGGACGGGAGCGACCTTCGTGCTTGACGTTCCCGGCGGTACGTCGCTAGGCGCGACCGGGGAGCGTAGCAACGGTTTTTCGTGGCTTGCGATTGGGTTCTGAAGAAGAGAGTAGCGACATGAAAAAGTATCTGCAATTTGTCAAAACGAACCCATCCATCCTGGCGGTTGTCGTAGCCATCGCCTTTGTCTACCGAACGGCACCTTTTGCGGCTGCGCAATCCGGCAATCTGCCGCCGCCGGGAGCCTACCAGCCAATCCCTAACTACACGGGAACCAACGCGGGTCTGCTGTTCCGTCAAGCCATCAACAATCGCTTTTCCGGGGTGCAGCCAATCTCACCGACAATCGTCGATTTGAGTTTTTCGAACCTGCCAACCGAAGTGGACGGCGCGCTCTTCTACTGCCTGGATTGTGAACAAACGAAGCCATGTGCGGGCGGTGGCCCCGGGGCGTGGGCGTTCGGGCAAAATGGAGCCTGGAACTGTATTGCCGGAGCGAGCAACTATCCCATGAGCGGAGATGTGGGAGGAACTACGGGTGCTAACACGGTCAACTCGGTCCAAGGCGGAAAAACGCCGGTCGTCACCAGCGGGGCAAACACAGCATCCGGGATTGCCACGGCGGCTGCGCTCAATGGATTCAATGTCGCGTCGCAGGTCAATGCGAGCAACCCGGTGTTCGGTGTTCTTTCAACTTCATCCAGCACCGAGGGCGCCACGACCACGGCAGGAAGCACTTCGGTCGCGCTAAATGCAATTGGGCCGTTTCAGGTCGGGATGGGTGTGTTGCTTCCGCATGCTGGCCCCACGCCAAGCGTAACTGCGCCGACTGGGCTGGCTGGCAATTTGGCGTCATACAGCTTAAATCCCAACCCTACCGCAGGCGTCGGTCCCCTCTATGCTGGTTCCTGCAATGTAGATTCCTCGAACGCCAGCTGTACGACCTCCTACAGCGCGGTCGTGATGGCCGTCGATGCGAATGGCGGTTTATCCCCAGCCAGTTCGGTTGTGACGGTGGCGAATGGTCCGGCAACGCTTTCGGTCAATAATAGTGTCTATTGGAAGTGGACTTGTGAGGCGAACGCGCCCGCTTATGTTGTGCTTGGATGCACCGGCGCATCCTGTACGCCGACTGCGATATGGGCTACGGTCCCGGCGCGGGTGGAAGGCGAGCCTTGCGACTTCTGGGATTTCGGCAACCACTTCGGAAACGACCTGACCTACGGCTCGTCAATCTCGACAGGCGTGCAGGCTACTGGCGCGAATCAGGACTTGAGCGCGAAGATTACCGCCGTCAGCGGCAATACGATTACGCTCGCGACCGCGCCAAGTGTGAGCGGCACCTTTATCGCCTATGTGGATAACGCCCCGGTCATCAACGCGGCAATTCAGGCCGTGGCGAACGGCGGAGACGTTCTATTGCCCGCAGCAAACGGCGCATACAACATCTCTCAACTGAACTTCTTTAACACCGACAACGTACACTTCGGCGGTAATTCAATCGGCTTTTGGGGCGCTTCCGGCGCGAATATCGGTACGACCGTGAATTACGTTGGCAGCATCGGACGCCCGTTTATCTACATGAATTGGGCCCCCGGCGCGGCGGTCCACGACTTCTATATCTCGTCGAACTACACCAGCCCTGGAATCATCAACTATATCGACGCTGACCCGTGGGTAACGGGCGGAAATCAACGGTCGAAGGGCAACGAAATCTACCATGAGAAGATTGGCGCCGGGCCGAACGTGTACGCAGGCTCGTTTGCCACTATAGGCGCAAACAGCACGGGCGGTGAGGTCGAGTTTGTCAACATTCACGACAATCAGGCTAGCGCAATCGGCTATATCGGGATCGAGGTAAATTCTGGATGGCAAAGCGACAACACCGAGATCGACCGTAACGAATTGGGCACGTTCAACGTGGTGGTGCAGGGAGAAGCAGCCGGAACTATCAACGAGAAGAACAACGACAGCAGCAGCCCGTACATCTACCATCGGGTTAATAACTATATAAAACAATGGAACCTCATCGGTGAGTACTCCGACGGAGAGTGCGTCTATTGGATGTACGACGGCGCTGGCGACAGTCACACGAAGATACTGGTCGAAGGTTCTAACGTGGCATCGACTCCCGGCCCGAATGGCTATGGAGTACTCAGCGCCACCCCCGAAACGTGGGTAAACAACACCTTTAGCTGTAACGGCTCGAACAATTGCTTGGTCGGAATATCTTACCCCACGGCAGGTGTCCGCACTCCGACTTTTATCGGGAACGTCTGGCTAGCCTTGTATCCGGCCAGCCTTCCTTCGTCTATCGAGCCGCCGTATGCGCTGCCGATCACGGATGGCGGCGGCGTCAACCAGATTCCACGCTTCGTCTCGATAGGCGATGCGATCACGATCAACGGGACCGCCTATCCGGTAGGTGAGATATTCAACGGCGAACCGGGCGTGACCCTTAATCAGACGCCGCTCAACCTGACTCCGGCGAGCCAGACCGCGAACGGCACTAGCGGGAGCGCAAACTGCTCGATGTCTCTGCAAGGGACACTCAAGGTCGTAACTTGCTATTTGAACGCTTATTCCGAGACTGGCACCGCGCAGACGGTTTGCTTCAATGGTACGGGCTGCACCGTGAATCTCGCGGGAGTGAACTTCAGCACCAATCCGGCGATGATTGTCGGCGGTGCGACCGCTAACTCCTGTGGCACTTACAATCCGGGCAACGCGTCCAGCACTGTGTTGACGCTTCCGGCGAACGCCTCGATGACGGGGGAAACCTGCAACATTATCTTGATGGGGCAGTGAGCTTTCGTCTATGCCGAGCGATTAAACGCTCCTGCGTCGCGCTGGGCGGCGTTGCTTGCGTTGAGCCGATATCGCAGGCTGCTGTATAGGTAACGACAAGTTTCGGTTGGAGATACCTTCGGTCGCGTGCGGGATGAAGCGGTTACGATCGCAATGGCTGTTTTTTGCGATGCTCGCGAGTTTCGCGACGATCTATCTCGCGTTCTATCCGGCGACGTTCGCGATCGCCGACGAATGCGAGATTTTGACGCTTGCTTACAGTATTGCGCACGGGACGATTCACCCGGACGCAGCGGGAGTGAAGACCTATAACGAATCGATGGAGTTCGCCGCGCGCGGGCATCGCGTGGTCAAATATTCGGCGTTTCATGCCGCGCTGCTGGCGCCCGCGATTGACGCAAACTGGCGGCTCGCGTTTTTGGTGAGCGCCGGCTTTTTTGTCGCGGGCGCGTTCGCAGTGCGCGCGATGCTGCTTGAGGACGGGATCAGCTCAGACTGGGCGGCGCTCTATTTTTTTTTGCCGGGGATGCTGTATTACGCCAGCTCTCTAGAGGCGGCGGTTCCGGCCGCGGCGATGGGATTGGTCGGAGTCGCGATGCTTGCGCGGAAGACGGCGCGGCCGATTGTCGGAGGACTCGCGATGGGCGCCGCGGTGCTGCTGCATCCATGGATGGCAGCGGCGGTGGTGCCGTTGGCTGCGGTGTGGAGCGTCGAGCGCATCTCCGCAGGCAGGATCCGGGAAGCGATTCGGCTAGGAATCGGCGCGTTTCCGACGGTAATCGCATTGGGCGGGTTTTACGCAATCGTCAACGGGAGCGCAGTGCGTGCGAATTATGCCGTCACCGGAGAGGTGTTCAGGTTCGGCGGCGAACACTTTTCGACGTTTTTGCCGTTTTATCTGGTTTCGCTCGCGATTTTTCCGACAGCAGGATGGGCGGCCTTGTCGCCGCGATACGCGAAGGGTTGGGCAGTTCCCGCCGCGGTCGGCGCTGTGGTGCTTGGCGCGTCGCTCTATCAGTATCGCGACGGATTGACGAGCGGATTGCCCGGAGTCGCGGCGTTGGTTGCGGGTGCAATTCCCGGCCAGCGCTTCCTACTTCCTGCATCTGTGCTTGCCTGCGTTCCGGCGGCGCGGTTTCTCGAGACTCGGCTCCGTTCGATTTGCGTCGCTTGGGGACACCCGTTGCGAGCCGCGGTGCTCATCGTGTTTGTCGCGGGATATGGCGCGATCGCCGCGCTGCATCAGAGCTTTTTGCGCGCCAACGCAGCCGTACAAATCGCGATCGCGGGCGCGGTGCCGTCGGGCGCACTGCTGCTAGGCAACGGGGAGATTTTGAAAGAGCTTGCGCCCGTGCGCCGGATTGTGGCCTATCGCGAAATCTCACCGAGAGATAGCGACGCGGCGCGTGGCAGGGGCGCTTACGTTGCGTGGATAACTGCGCCGGGGGCGACGCCGCCCGCCGCAATCTTCAGCGGCCGGCGTGTCGAGCGGGTCCAGGCGCGGTCGTGGGTTTGGAACCGCGATTTGTGGATTGGATACCCCAGCGAGGCGCCTGAGCCGAGGGTGCGATGAGCGCCGGACGCCGTTTTGCGCTCGCAATTGCCGGAATCGTGATCATCGTCGCGGCCGGCGCCGCGGGCTACATGATCATCGCAGGCTTCTCGGCGATCGACGCTATCTACATGGCCGTCATCACAGTTTCGACGGTCGGATTTGGCGAGGTGCATCCGCTGGGGCCGGGCGGGCGGATATTTACGATCATCCTGATCGTGACCGGCGTAGGCACGGTATTTTATATGCTTGCGACAGCGGCGGAACTGGTGCTTGAGGGGCAGTTGCGCGAGTTCCTTGGAGAGTCGGCGATGCAGCGAAGAATTCATCAGCTTGAAAACCACGTAATCATCTGCGGATTCGGGCGCTTCGGAAGGGTGGTCGCTGAGGAGATGATTCGCCACGCGGTCCCGATTGTCGTGATCGATCCGAATCCGACGCTGGTGCCCGAGTTCGAGCGACTCGGCGTGCTGCACGTTAGCGCGTCTGCGCTTGAGGATGAGATTCTGGCCGAGGCGGGAGTCCGGACCGCGCGCGCGATCGTGGTTGCGACCGGTTCAGACGCCGATAACGTTTACATCACGCTTTCCGCGCGCGAACAGAACGCCGCGATTCGAATTCATGCGCGCGGAGAGTCCGATGCGGGCCTCAGGCGGCTGCGCCAAGCTGGTGCCGATCAAGTGGTGTCAGCGTACCAGCGCGGCGGGATGCGAGTTGCGGCGCAGATACTGCGACCGGCGGTAGTTGATTTCCTCGAACTGGCGACACCCGGGCGCGGCGACGAGGTTGATCTCGAGGAGATCAGGATTGGCGGCGCGAGCCGGATGGTCGGCAAGACGGTTGAGGCGCTCGAGCACGAGTCGGCGCGCCTGCGCATAATCGCGATCAAACGAGGCGACGCGCCAATCTCAATTGTCCCGGATCCAAAGATGGTTCTTCAGCCCGAAGATCATCTGGTGGTGATCGGAACGCGCGAAGGGTTAAAGACTCTAGCCGAGGAATTGCTCAACTAGCGCACCGGCGCCCTATCTGATCGTGCGCTACTGAGGCAAAAGGCCGGCGATTACCCGATCCATTGCTATCCCAAGCGAGCCCTTGACCAGCAGGACATCGCCGCGCCTGAGCGCTCCGCGCACGATCGGCGCGGCGGCAGCGCTGTCAGGTACGCTGCGCAGGTCGCATTTGCTTCGCGCCTCCGGCGCGACGCGCTCGACGGCCGCGCGCATCTGCGAACCAACCGCTATGATCATCGCCGCGCCTGCATCTATCGCGTGAGCGAGCGCGTCGTCGTGGGCAGCGGGCGCGAGCGCGCCGAGTTCGAGCATGTCGCCGAGCGCCAGGAGCAAGCGGGCGCGGTGCGCGGCGGCAACTTCGCGGGCGGTATCGATCGCGATGCGCATCGAGGGCGGTTGCGCGTTGTAACTGTCGTCGAGGACGAGCGCACCGCCGATCTCGAGCGGCACCATCCGGCGCGCAATTGGTGTTGCGGCGGAAAATACCGCGGCTATCGTTTCGATCTGCCCGGCGGCAAGAGGAGCATTGAGCGCCGCCGCGATGAGGGCCAGGGCGGCGGCGCAGTTGAGCGCGGCGGCCGCGCCGAGCAAGTGGAGATCGGCGATCAAAGCTGGACTGGCGCCGGGAGCGAGCAGAGCGGGGCTAAGTTCGAGCGCGATACGCTGGCGACCGTCGGGAAGCGCCGTGCGCATTTTGACGCGAACGTCCGCACCTGGCGCCGTACCGAATGTAATCGCTCGAAGCTGCTTCGGAAGCCATCGTGAGAGTATCGGCTCGTTCGCTGGAATGATCACCGCGCGGCGGGCGGCGGCGAAAATCGCGGCTTCCTCGGCGGCGATCTCCTCGAGGCTGCCGAGACCTTCGCTGTGCTCGATTGCGATGTTAAGAACTGCCGCCGCGTCAGGGGAGACGATCGCACCGAGTTGCGCAATCTCACCGCGCGTGTTGGTGCCGCATTCGAGGACGGCCGCGCGATGCGCTTCGGTGAGGGTGAAGATTGTCATTGGCACGCCGATTCGGTTATTGAGGTTGCCGGGAGTGGCAAGCGTCGGTCCGAAGATCGCCCGCGCGGCGGCGGCGGTCAGTTCTTTGGTGGTGGTCTTTCCGGCTGCGCCGCCGATTGTGATGATTGGTAAGTCGCGCGCCGCACGAACCCGCTCGAGATGCGCACGGGCTAAATTTCCGAGTGCCTCGAGCGTGTCGGGGACTTCGATAGATGCTATCCCGTGGAATGCGCGGCTTGCTTCGACAATTGTGGCCGCCGCGCCGTGCCGCGCGGCTTCGGCAACGAATGCGTGGCCGTCCGCGGCGCCGCGCAGGGCGAGGAATATCGCGCCGGGTTCGAGCGTGCGCGTGTCGATACTGACGCTAGTGGCGCGGCTATCCGGATTTCCGCCGCGCAGCAACCCTCCGACGGCGGCAGCGGCTTCGCCAAGGGTAAAGGCGCAGTGATTTGGAGGGATCGGCGTCGTCATGATCCGCTATTGTGCCGAAATTCGCGCGGGTGTCCTACTCGGTCATCAAATCGCCGCGCGGGTGATGCGCCCCGCGCGCTCTTGACAAGGCGGCGCGGGGCGGCAAGCCTCGCTCAGTCGGAAATCGATCGAGGAGGATCAGGATGACATCGCGGCAATCACCACAGGTCGCAGTGGTGCTGGGCAGCAAAAGCGATTGGGAGTTCATGGCGGCGGCGGCCGAGGTCATGGACGAACTTAAAGTAACACATGAAGTGAAGGTGCTGTCCGCGCATCGCACTCCCGACCAGACTCTAGCCTACGCTGCCGCCGCGGCCGAGCGCGGCATAAGGGTAATAATCGGCGCGGCGGGCGGAGCCGCGGCGCTGCCCGGGGTTCTCGCGGCGAAAACGATTCTGCCGGTGATCGGCGTGCCGATGCCCGGATGGGCGCTCAACGGAATCGATGCGCTGCTCGCGATCGCGCAGATGCCCAAGGGTGTGCCGGTGGCGACAATGGCGATCGGCAAGCCGGGCGCGGCAAACGCGGCGTTGTACGCTGCGCAAATTATCGCGCTCTCGGACCACGAACTTGGCGAACGCCTCCGCGCGTGGCGCGCTGCTCGAGCGCAGGAAATCCTCGAGCAGAAGCTGCCGTAACCCTCGCGCATGATCGGTACGGGTGCGCGGCGAGTATAGGAGCGGCTACGATGCGCAAGCACGACATCGACACGCCAGCGCTGATTTTGGATCTCGATGTGGTCGAGGCGAATATCGCCGCGATGGCGGCGTACTTTTCCGCGCGTCCGCAGAAGCTCAGGCCACACTTCAAGACTCCGAAGACGCCGGAAATTGCGCGCCGTCAGCTCGCGGCTGGTGCGATCGGGATTACGGTGGCCAAACTCGGCGAGGCGGAAGTTCTCGCTCGCGCCGGCCTGGGGCCGATTCTGCTCGCCAACCAGATTACCGGAGCGCAAAAGATCGATCGCTTGTTCAAGGTTGCGGCGCGGGTTCCCATAATCGCGACCGTCGAGAGCGAGTTCAACGTGCGCGAACTCGAAGAGGGTGCCGCGCGGGCGCAGCGGGGCCTCGACGTGATAATCGAGGTCGATACGGGAATGCATCGATGCGGCACCGAAACGCCGGCA
>JAJZAG010000097.1 GCA_021799555.1 Deltaproteobacteria bacterium
CCGAGACCGAGGGCCAGAGGGAACAGGCCGGCTGCCGTCGCGAGCGTGGTCATCAGGATCGGCCGCATGCGGATTCGCGCCGCGTTCATGAGCGCCTCGGCCGGCGCGATCGCATGCGCGACATCGTATTCTGCGTGGTCTAGAAGCAGAATTCCGTTCTTCGCCGTGATGCCGGCGACCATGATAATCCCCATGAACGATGAAATGTTGAGCGTGATTCCGGTGAGGAAAAGGCCGGCGAAACTTCCAGCCAAAGACGCGATCGCGGCGACGAGACAGGCGAGCGCCGGCGCGATGCGCCCGAATTCCCAAACCAGGATCAGAAGCATCGCGACGATTCCCGCAATCAGGACCAGTTCGAGTTCGCCGAAGGCCTTTTGCTGCTCCGCATACAGGCCGCCATATTCGAGCGTGACGCCCGGAGGCAGCGCAAACTTTGCCAGCGCGGCCTGCACGCGCGCCATCGCGGTGCCCAAATCAACGCCCTCGAGCCGGGCCGTTACGTGAACAACAGGGCGCAGGCGCTCGCGATTTAGCTCGGTCTTTTCGCCCTTGAAATCGAAATTGGTGATGGTCGAAAGCGGTACGCGTCCGTTTGATGGCGTTTTGAGGATCACCTCGGACAGCGCACCGAGATCAAGATGAAACTGTCGCGGATAGCGGACGCGCACGCCGACCAGCCGATCGCCCATCCTGATATAAGTCGCTACGGTTCCCTGGATGATCGCGTGCAGCGCGGTCTGGATATCGGCGGCGTTCAGCCCGTAACGCGCCGCAGTCGATTCGTCGACCAGGATCTCCTGTTCGGGGCTGCTGAGCACAATGCCGTTGAACACGTCCACCAGCCCCGGAATTTTTTGCAACTCGGCTGCAACGAGGCGCGCAGTCGCCTCGATCTGCACCTGATCGGCGCCAAAGACTTTCACCTCGATCGGCTGCGGTGTGCCCGAAAGGTCGCCGAGCAGGTCCTGCAGCATCTGCGAAAATTCAATTTGCACACCCGGCACCGACGCGAGCACGCGCGCGCGCACGGAATTAATCACGTCGTCGATCCCGACGCTGCGATTAGATTTGAGCCGCACCGAGAAGTCACCGGTGTTGGACTCACTCAACTGAAAACCGAGCTGCGTGCCGGTGCGCCGCGCGAACGCCGCGACCTGCGGTGTCGCGAGGAGAATCTGCTGGATGCGCGCAAGCATCGCCTGCGTGTCGTGAAGCGTGCTCTGCGGCGGTGTGATGTAATCGAGCACGAACTCGCCTTCGTCGAGTGCGGGCAGATAGTCAGTGCCGACATTTTGATAGAGGATTGCGATCGCGCCGATTGCAATCGCCGCAGCCGCGATCGACAGCGCCGGAAACCGTATGAACGGGCGCAGCATCGCGAGGTACCCGTCGCGAATCAGGTCGAAGATGCGGCCCGATTCGCGGCTTGCCCGGCGCATCGGCTCGACGATCATCTCGAGCGCGGGCGTAAAGTACAGCGCCAGCGCCAGCGAGATGGCCAACCCCGCGCCGAGCGTGGCGGCCAGCGAGCGGAAGAACACGCCGGTCACGCCGCTTAGAAATACCAACGGGGCGAACACGACGATTACCGTCATCGTCGAGGCGACCAGCGCGCGCGATAATTCGCCGAGCGCGGCGGGAACCGCGTCGGCGGTCGATCGGCCGGAAGACCGAGCGCGATGAATGGCCTCGATCATCACGATCGCGTCATCGATAAACAACCCGATTCCGGCGGCCAGCCCGCCGAGCGTCATCATGTTGAAGGTGAGATTCGCACCCTTCATCACGACGAACGTCATCGCAAGCGTGCACGGCACGACGATCGCCGCTACGACCGCACTCGCGAAACTGCGCGTGAACGCAAGCACCACCAGGACCGCAAGTGTCAGTCCGAGAACGATCGCGTCGCGCACACTCAGGAACGACTCGGTAACGAGCGCCGACTGATCGTAGGAATACGAGAAAGTGACATCCGGATAGCGGCCGCGCAGCGTCGCGACGATCGCGCGCGTTTCGGCCGCGATCGCCACCGTGTTGCCCGAGGGCTGTCGCGAGATTCCAACCAGCACCGCAGGTCCGTGCTCGGATGCCGTGCGGACGTAATCCTCGCGAATTCCAAGCTCGACGGTTCCCACGTCGCTGACCCGGACCGGAGCGCCGTTGTCGCTTGCCACCGGTAGTGCGGCCAACTCGGCTGCCCGGCGCACATCGGTCGTCACCACCGTCAGCAGCATCCGATGCGAATCGAGCACGCGGCCCGCTGACGCGACAATATTGGCTTTGGCGAGGCCGGCGACGATCTCCGGCGGAGACAGGTTATGTTCGAGCATTCGCGCGGGATCAAGCCGCACCACGAATTCGCGGTACTTCGCGCCCACCACCTCGACTCTGTACACACCGGCGATTCGATGAAAACTCGGGACGACGTCGTAGAGCGCAATATCCGTCAAGTCGGCAAGGCTGCGAGCCTGCGAGCTCATGCTCACGTCGATAATCGGAAAAGTTCCGCTGGTCAGCAGCCGCGTCGCTATATCGGTGCCCTTCGGCAAGCGCACGCGCACGTCGCTGATCGCCGCGTTCAGGAGCTGATAAGAAGTCATCGGATTCGCCGAAGACGAGAAAGTGACGTCGATCTCCGAGCTGCCGCGGGTGGTCGTCGAACGCACCAGGCTTACACCGACGACGCCGTAGGCCGCCTCTTCGATCGGCCGCGTAACGCTGACCAGCATCTGCGCGGCGGGAAGGTCTCCGCTGTCGGCAAGGATTATCGCGCGATCGAAGGTGATCTCGGGAAATACCGAGCTCGGAATCGAAAAGGCCAGGATCACGCCGAGCGCGCTCAGCGCCAACACCGACAACACCGCCAAACTCGAACTTGCGCGCCGCATCGCTATGCGCCTCCGACCTTGACGCGCAGCCCGTCAGACAGCGCGTAGCCGCCCGAAGTAATCACCTGCTCGCCCGGCTTGATTCCGATCGTGACTTGCACGCGACCGTTCTGCCGGATCCCGATCGCGACTTCGACGCGATGCGCGCGGCCGTCGGCGCCAGCCACGAAGACGTGATAGCGATTTGCACCCGCATCCTGGAAGAGCGCGCTCTCGGGAATCACGATTGCGCCGGGAACCTCGGCGACGGTGATCCGCACGACGACGGGCGCGGCGGTTTCGTGAATCGCCTGATCACCGGCAAAATCAATCCGCACCGGCGCGGTAGCGCTGGCGGGATCGAAGACCGGAAAGATCGCGGCGACGCGCGCCGGAAACTCGGCGCCTGGCCATAGTGGAGAACTCACGGTCGCCGGCATTCCAGGACGCAAAAGATGCACCACGCCGATCGGCACTGCTGCGTTCACATAGATGCTCGCCGGGTCGATTAGCTCGGCGATCGTATCGAGGTTGCTGACGATTTGTCCGCTGACCACCGGCGGCTTTGCGACCACGCCCGATTCCGGCGCGACGATCGGAATTCCCGGTCCCCGATCGTAGCGCGCGACCGACTTGGCCAATGCCGCGGCGTCCTTTGTGTCGAGTCGCTTTGCGACTTCGAGTCCCGCGCGCGCGGCCTCTATCTCGCGATTAACTACGTGCGCGATAACCTGACCCTTGCGGACATAGTCGCCGTTTTGAATATGGATTCCGACGACTCTGCCGTTGGCCGGCGAACGAATCGAAATCGGCGACAGCGCGACCGTCGTACCCATTACGGTGACCACCTTGCGCATCGGCACGATTTCCGCGCGCGCAGCGGTCACGAGCAGAGTCGGAACCGGTGCCACGGCGCTGCTGCCCTCGCCGCCCGAGCTACCGCGGTTGCATCCCACCGCGGCGAGCATCGCGACAGTCAAAAGCGTCGCGAGCGCGCCGGAGGCGGCTTTGCCAACGGACGTCGTCATTGCACCCGCCCTGCCAGTAGCAAAGCTTCCGCCACCGCTTCGCGCGCGCCGTACTCATAGGCGAAGCGTTGCAGCCGAAGTTGCTCGGACTGTTGGTAAGCATCGAGCACCTCGAGGACGGTCGCGCCGCCGCCACCCAAAAAGCGCGTCCACGTGAGCGCGAACGCGTCATCGGCGGTGGGTTCCGCGCGCTCGAGAATCTTTAGCTGATCGGTCGCCTGCTGGTAGCGAAGAACCGCATCCTTGATGCGCCGCTCGAGCAGGAACTTCGTCTGGCGCAACTGCGCCTGGGCGGTCTGCACTTTGGCGCGAGCCTGATCGATATGAGCATGGATCAGCCCGCCCTCGAACACCGGCATCGAGAGCACCCCGTCGTACGATGCGCCGTAGTTGCGGTCAACGGTGGCGGGTGGATTGACGCCAAGAAAACCGGTGGTCAAGGCGAGCTGGAAGGTTGGCAGCCGCTCGGCGCGCGCCGCGCGCACCTGCATCGAGGCCGCCGAGATCGCCCGCTTCGCCACTTGGATCGGCGGACTCTGCGCGATATCGGCAGCGGGAGTAGGCGGAATGCCCTCGATATCGGCTACCTCGATATCGGTTGCGTCGAAATTGCCGATTAGCGACCCCAGATTGGCGCTGGCGCGCCGCACGCTGCCCTGCGCGCCTGAAACCGCAAGCTCGGTCGCGTCGCGCGCGCTGCGAATCTTGAGCACGTCGTTTTCGATCGCGCGGCCCGTCTTGAGCAACTCTTCGACCGTCGCAACATAACGATTAAGCCGATCAAGGCTGACGCTGAGTTCACGCTCGGTCGCGCGGGCACGCACCAGATCGAAGTACGCGCCCCGCGTGTCGAACGCGATTTGCGCGCGCGCTGCCGCTACGCCGAGCGTCGCCGCTTCGTTGACGTAACGCGCAGAGCGATAAAGCGCCGCCCGCCGTCCCCAGTCGAACGCGGTGTAATTGAGCGCAAGCAGCGCGCTCGAAAGCCCGCGATTCGTGATCACCTCGTTGTAGCCCGGGGCCTGGTAATATTCGGTTCCGGCGGTGATGCTCGGGAACAGCGGTGCGCGCTGCTCACGTGCTCGAGCGTCGGTCTGCGCGCTCGTACCCGATGCCATCGCGACGGAGGGTGCGAACTTTAGCGCGCGATCGATTGCCTCCTTAAGCGTGAGCGGCGCCGCCGAGGCCGTGCCGCCAATCAACAGCATGATCAGGGCGCCAGCTAACGCGCGGATACGATAACGGAGATGTATCATGACCTCGAAAAATAACATCGAGGCCGCGCGCGAGCCTAGTTAATAAATCTTAAGCAATGCGCTCCGCATCGGTGAGTTGCGCACTCTCAGCAGGTTGCAGCGCGCGAGTCCCGCGCAGCGGCAGCTTGACCACGAATACCGTGCCGCCGCCGGGCCGATTCGCCGCCGCGATTTGCCCACCGTGATAGCGCGCGATCTCGCGGCACAAGCTGAGTCCCAGTCCGCTGCCTTCACCGCCCGCGTGCGCGCCGCGAAAAAACCGCTCGAAAATCAACGGCAGCTCCTGCGGCGCCACGCCTGGACCCGTGTCGGCGACGCGCAGAATCGCGCGCCCGCCGGCACTGCTAAGCCCAACCTCGATCTTTCCACCGGGTGGCGTGAATTTGAGCGCATTGTCGATCAGGTTGATTACGAGGCGGCGCAGATGCGCCGCGCTGCCTTCAATTATCGCCGAGGTGAGTTCGACCGTGCGCAAATCGATATTTTTGGCCGCCGCCAGTGACTCGACAGTCGTCGTGACTTCCGCAACGAGTGCGCGCAGATCGACTGGCTTGCGCTCGATCGCGACTTCGCCGTTGAGCCGCGTGAGCATCAAGAGTTCTTCGGCTATCTTGCACAGACTTACCACCTCGCGATGGGCGCTTTCGAGCGCGGCGCGGTTTTCTTCGCTCGAGCGCTCGCGTGCCAGCGCCACATCAAGACCGGTACGCAGCACCGCCAGCGGGGTGCGCAATTCATGCGCGGCGTCCGAAGCGAAACGCCGCTCGACCGCCGACGCACTCTCGAGCCGATCGAGCAGCGCATTGATCACGTCGGTCAGCCGTCCGATCTCGTCATACGCCTCCGGAGCCGGCAGGCGCCGATGCAGGTCGTGCGGCTGGATGGCGGCCAACGACGCGCCAAGCGACGCGACCGGCGCCAGTGCGCGTCCCGCGAGCAGGTATCCGCCCGCCACGCAAAGGATCAGCAGGATCGGGATGACAATCATCAGCGCGTCGCGCAACCGATCGATCGATTGAACAACTGGAGTCAAATCCGCTCCGTCCATGAGCGTCGCGTCCTCGCCCAGAAAAGTCAGCGGTTTTATCGCGAAGGCGAACTCGCGCTGTTTCGTCCATTGGATCCCGCGGATTTGATTTGAAAGCGGAATGTTGGGCAGCTCGATCTTCTGGCTGCCGAAGTCCTCTATAAGCTTACCGCCGGTCATCACGACGACGCGGCGGCGCGGACCCAGATCGCGCTCAAGACTGAGGCCGCGCAGCAGTGCCTCAGCGCGCGGGCGGTCGGCGAAGGACAGTTCCCTCGCGCTGGTATCTGCTTCCTCGAGCAGAGCTGCGCTGATCGCACCGTACTGCTCGCGTTCGAAGAGCTTGAACGCCGCGATCGCCGCGATCAGCAGAATCGCGCCCAGCACGAGCGCCCAATAGATCGTGAGCCGGAGCCGGATGCTCATCGCGCCGCTAACCCGCCCGCGGTCGATTACTCCGCGCGCATCATATAGCCGACGCCGCGGACTGTCGCGATCATCGAATTCTTCGGATCGGTGTCGATTTTCTGGCGCAGCCGGTTGACGAACACCTCTATTAGATTGGTGAAAACGTTGTAATCGGAGTCCCACACCGACTCCGCGATCATGTCGCGCGTCACGGTCTCGCCGGTGCGCCGCATCAGCAATTCGAGCAGCATCGCTTCCTTCGGCGACAGCGCGATCGCTTTGCCCGCGCGCCGCGCGCGGCGCTTGACCGTGTCGAATTCGAGATCGCCGACCTTGAGGATCGGCGGCGTCTGGGCCGCGGGCCGCCGCCGCGAGAGCGCGTGAATCCGCGCCAGCAGCTCCGCAAACGCGAACGGCTTTACAAGGTAATCGTCACCGCCGCTGTCGAGTCCGATCACGCGATCTTCAACCGAGCTGCGTGCGGTAAGAAACAGCACCGGAGTTACGTCGGCTCGGGCGCGGCGCTCCCGCAAAAAATCCACGCCACTCTTCCCCGGCAACCCGATATCCAGCACCATCAGGTCATAGGTTTTACGCGCCAGGATTTGCTCGGCTTCCTCAGCGGATTTGACCCAGTCCAGCGCAATACCTTCCTCGGTCAGACCCTGACGCAGATTTCCCGCAAGGCGTTCTTCGTCTTCGACCAGCAGAAGGCGCAGGGGCTGCATACCCCCCGATGCTGCCACGGGCGCGCGGTCAATTAAAGCCGGTCAAAAGATGCGATTTCGGCCGTTGCCGAATCAGATAAACAGGCACAGAAGTCCGGCGGCGACCAGAGCTAAGGCCCACACCGTATCGAGGTTTATCCATGCGCTGCGCAAGATCGCGAGCCCGAGCTTTTCGTACACCAGAATCGCGATCGCACCCATCATCGCGAGCATCGCGCCGGTATGAAGGATCACCACGGCGGCGGCTTTGAGCACCGGATCGCCCCGCGACGCCATCGCGAAGCCGTGATGATGCATCCCCGGCATCGCGGTGGGCGCGTTCATACCGAGCAGGATCGGAAACAGCATCAGTCCTGCGCCGTGCGCCGACGCCATCAGGAACGACCACAGCGTCAACTCGCCGAAGTTCACCCGCATCGCGACCCAGCGCGGATGCGCCCGCGGCCACAGGAAGCGGAACAGTCCGAACACAATCAGTGTGCCCGCGCCTGCGGGACGCAGAATCGCGAACGGGAAGGAGGACTGGAGGATCGCGATCGCGGCGACGACCGTGGCGATCGAAACCAGATGACCGATCGCGATCGGAAACAACGCCGCGATTACCTTGGCCCGCTTACGCTCCTGAAGTCCCAGCGCGACCGCGAACAGCCAACCCATCGACGGGTCGATTCCGTGATAAGCACCGAGTGCGGCCACAGCCAGCCACGGCCAAGCGGCGCTCACGGATAGCAGAACGAGTCGGAAGACGAGTCACCGCCTTCGAGGCGAATCTGATGCGGTCGGTCGCCATCGAAGCCGGTGAAGAACTCCCGGTCGAGCGCAAGGCCACCGTTAGGGTTTGCGTCAAGCTTGGCGACCCATCCCCGAATACCCTCAGGATAAAACTGTGCGTCCCACGCGTTATAGAGCGAGTTGCTGACATAGATGCGCCGACCGTCGCGGCTTACTTCGATCATCTGCGCGCCGCCGTTGAGCGTGCCGCCTTTTGGATGCGCCGCGTGCGACGTTATCCCGCCCAGGCGCACCGAACCCGTGAGTCTCGCAATCGCCGGGTCGCTCACGTCGTACTGCTTCAAGTCGCCCGTGCCGAAACATGCGACGTACAGGAAACGATCGTCGAGGCTCAGGTTGATATCGGTGACGAGCGGCGGCACCGCCTTGAACGGCTTGAGCGCGGGCGGCAGCACGGAAGGATCGGCCGGCTCGGCGGGAATTTCGATTACCTTCTTTACGGACCAATCGCCGCCCGATCGATCCCACCTCCAGACCGAAGCTGACAGATCCTTGGTTGAAATGACGACGCCAACGAAACCGAAGGTCTTGGTTGGATCGTGCGATGGCCGCAATTCGAGCGCCATTTGATTTTCGGCGCCGAGATCGAGCGTTCGCAGATGGCGCCGCTTCCGGAGATCCCACAGATGCAGTACGTGGCCGTATTTGCCGCCGAGCAGCAGGTCCGGCACAACGCCGCCTTCCACCATCTTCGGCGTGCCCCATTCGCTGGTGACGGCCACGTCGTAGCCGAGATGCCACCAGAAATCGTAGGCGAGATATTGCGGCCCGCGATCGACTTCCCATCGGCCGAGCACCTCGAAGCTTTCGTGATCAAGCAGAAATATTCCGCCGGGACCTTCTCCGTTGGGGGCGCCCAGCGCGCTGACGTAGATCGCGTCGGGGCCGCAGTGAATCGTGTGCGGGCGGCTGTAACCGGTGCGCTCGGCAATCTCTTCAGGCTCAATCACCTTGACGATTTTCGGTTTGCGCGGGTTGGGCTTCGTGTCGAATATGTAGATGCGCGATGAGCGCAGCCCCGGAACGAGCAGATAGCGCCGTTCGATGTGCGGGTGCGGCGCGTAAGGACATAGTGCCGCACTGCACGCGTTCCATCCGAAGTGATGCAACTCGTCGCCGACCCCGGGAACCTCGGTGCGGCCGACAACCTGAGCGTAAGTCTTCGATTCGGGATCGAGATCGAGAACACACAGCGCGTCGTGGCCGCCGTTCTCGGGCGCTGGATTGAAGCTTGCCACGTAGCCGAGCTTCTCGCGCTGCGCACTCATCGCCATCCTGGCCGAGGGATAAAACGTCTGATCGGGCTTCCACAGCGCCATCGATTTTCACTTCCTCATGGTTGATTGGCCCGAATCTAGTCCGCGATGGACGTTATCGCAAATCGCGGCGGGTCACCGATGGAGATCGCGGCGCGCATGTCCTAAGTTACTCTTGTAGAGAGATTCCGCGGCGCCGAGGGAGACATCGCGATGGCATATCAGCAAATCGAATACGTAAAAAGCGGACGGATCGCACGCGTGATCCTCAACCGGCCCGAGCGCCGCAACGCGCAGTCGCGCATCCTGCTCGAGGAGATGGACGACGCCTTCGCCGACGCGAACGAGGACGACGAGATCCGCGTGATCGTGCTTTCCGGCAAGGGCGAACACTTCTCTTCCGGGCACGATCTCGGCACGCCCGAGGAAAAATCCGACGCTGCGCGCCGTCCCTACGGCAAGGGATTACGTTCGATTTATTCGCGATCGCGCCGGCTCTTCCTGGACAACACGATGCGCTGGCGGGATCTCGACAAACCCACGATCGCGATGGTTCACGGCTACTGTATCTTCGGCGGATGGATGTTCGCGGCGGCGATGGATCTGATCGTCGCATCGGAGGACGCGCAGTTCCTGCCCTCGTTGCTCCAGTATTTCTCGATTCCCTGGGACTTGCCGATTCGCAAGGCCAAGGAGATTCTCTTCCAGAGCCGCTTCGTCAGCGCCGACGAGGCCTGCCGGCTGGGCTTTGTCAATATCGTCGTACCGCGTGAACAACTCGAAGCTGAGACGCTCGCACTGGCCGGGCGGATCGCCGAGAGCGACCGGATGACGCTCAGGATGCTCAAGTTCGCGATCAACAACGCGCAAGACGAAATGGGATTCCGCAACTCGGTGCGCAACGCGCACTCGCATCACATGCTGCTCGGTGTAGGGCGCTTCCTCCACGACGCCGAAGAGGGTAAGACGCTGCCCAAGCGGATGGCGGGCGTCGAGCAGGCTCTCAAAAAAACCGGCAAGGCTTGAGCGCGACGCTATTGGCCCGGGCTCGCGAAACACCCGCGGCGAAAACGCCCGCGGTGACGCTTACGATTGCTCTCGCGATCCTCACGCTCGCGGTTTGCACTCGCGCGCAAGAGCTTCCGCCGCTTTCGCATCAGATCGTCGGACGCAAATTCGATTACACGATTCAGAAGGGTGACAACTGGATAAAGCTGGCTGCGCACTTCGGTGTCGGTGCGGCGGTGATCGCCGCTGACAACGGCGTCGCGCTCGGTTCGATCATGACGGCGGGCAAGACGCTGCGGATCGACAATCGTCATGTCGTGCCATCACCGCTGGCCGATGGGATCATCATAAATTTGCCGCAGCGGATGCTGTATTTTTTCCAAGACGGGAAATTGAAAGGCGCCTATCCTGCCGCGGTTGGCCGCGTTGCTCCGCAATGGCGCACTCCTATCGGTAAATTCAGGATTATCGACCTGCGCGAGCATCCCACCTGGCGTGTGCCCGATTCGATTCAGCAGGAGATGCGCGCCAATGGCGATAAGCCAGTGAGCGTCGTCCCGCCAGGTCCCGACAACCCGCTCGGCAACTACTGGATAGGAATCAGCCTTCCATCGATCGGAATCCACAGCACCAATTCGCCGCTCGGGATTTATGGCTTTCACACCCACGGATGTATCCGGATTTCGCCGGCGAACGCGGAATCGCTTTTCAAGTCGGTGGAGATTGGCGGTCGTGGCGAAGTAATCTACGAGCCGATCCTGCTCGCTCGAACGA